>JANMEM010000393.1:0-14250 GCA_031376985.1 Hyphomicrobiales bacterium | reverse complement strand
TCGGTGCCGCCGGGTGCTTCCTGCGCCACGGTGCCGACGCGGGCGTTGCGGGCCATGCCTGTGGTGCCGGACTCGGCGACAAGTTCTCCCAGCACGATTTTGAACAATGTGGATTTGCCAATGCCGTTCCGGCCCACCAATCCGGCGCGGTGGCCTGTGGGTATGGTAACGCTCGCATCTTCGAGCAAAACGCGACCGCCGATGCGGTAAGTGAGTCCTTGAACCTGTAACATGGCTGGGGCCATAGCCGTTATGTCGCTTTGCAGCAAATCCATTGACTCATGTCATGTTGCGTTGCACAAAGTCTGAGATACGCACCTCAAGCGGCAAGGTAATCGCACCGTGAACATTCAGACTACCCAGATTTTTGAAGATACCTCTTATATCGAGGGTCTGACCGACATGCTGCGTGATCTGCTGCGGCAGGTGATCCGGCAACGAGAACCAGCGGTTTTGCCCATTCTGGATGATCCGGATTCGGCTGCGGGCATTCCGGACCACTTGGTGGAACATGCCTTGCAGGTCATCGGCATCTGGTTGCAGTTGATGAATATCGCAGAAGAAAACGCTTCCATGCGCAACCGCCGCCAGATTGAAAAAGAAGGCGGGCCGGATGAAGTGATTGGTTCTTTCTCGCATGCGCTGGCTGAGGCCGCAAAAGCTGACGTGCCGCCGGAGACGGTTGAGCGGGTATTGCAGCACCTCGATGTTGGTCCGACGATTACGGCGCATCCGACGGAAGCCAAGCGGGTTACGGTTCTGGAAATTCACCGCCGGATTTATTTGAAACTCTATGAACTTGAAAGCCCGCGCTGGACGCAGCGCGAGCGCCACGCTTTGCTGGCGGCTTTGAAAAACGAAATTGATTTGCTGTGGTTGACGGGCGAAGTGCGCCTGGAAAAGCCGACGGTTGAAAGTGAAGTGGCGTGGGGTCTGCATTTTTTCCGTGAAGCGCTGTTTGATCGCACGCCATCACTATGTGACACGCTGCAAGTTGCAGTGAACAGACATTACCCGGAAATTACATCGGCCGTGCGGCCTCCCTTGCGCTATTCAACGTGGATTGGTGGGGACCGTGATGGCAATCCGTTTGTGACAGTGGACACGACGCGCAATGCGCTCGCCCAAAATCGATATGCCGCGATCGAACGCCTATCGTTGCGGCTAAATGATCTCTCGCGACTGATTTCCATCAGTGCCACGGAAATTCAGTTTACGGATGATTTCAAGTTGTTGCTGGCTGAACAATTGGATTTGAGCGGGGACTCAGACACAATCATTGTTCGAAATCCGAATGAACCGTTCCGGCAATATTATGGTGCGCTGAATGCGCGATTGGTTGCGACGAATGGAGTGGGCAAGGCCAGGCCTTTTGCGTCGGTAGCAGAATTCATCGCACTGTTGTCGAAGTCAGAGTCGGCTTTGGCCGATATGAAAATCGCTGGCATGGCAACGGGGCTGGTGCGGCCAGTGCGCTGGGAAGCGGAGATTTTTGGCTTCCGCACGGCTGCGCTGGATTTGCGGCAGAACACCACTGTGATCAACCGCGTGCTCGGGGAAATCTGGCAAAAGCTTAATCCTGTGGACACGGCAGCAGCACCTGAGCCTGGCACAGTTGAATGGACGGCTTGGCTTTCCAGCGAATTGGACAAGCCGCTGGGTTTTCTGCCGCGTTTTCAAAATGTTTCTGATGAAACCAAGGAGTTGCTTGGCCTTGTTGATCTGGTACGTGAGACCATTGACGGCCCTGATCCGGAAGCCATTGGCACTTTTATTCTGTCCATGACGCAAAGTGCCGATGATATTCTGGGGCTTTATTTGTTGGCCAAATTCTCCGGGCTGTTTGCCGATGCAAACGCGCGGGAAACCTGCCGGATCAAAGTTGTTCCGCTGTTTGAAACAATTGAAGACTTGCGGGCTGGCCCTGACATTATGCGCACACTTTTGCAAAAGCCCATGGTGCGCAGTTCAATCGCCGCCAATGGTGGTGCACAGGAAATCATGTTGGGCTACTCCGACTCGAACAAGGATGGCGGATTTTTCTGCGCCAGCTTTGAATTGTTCGAAGCCCAGCGCAGTTTGATGCAGGCGGGTCGGGATTCCGGAATTAACTTGCGCTTTTTCCACGGTCGCGGCGGATCGGTTTCACGTGGAGGCGCGCCGACGGGCCGCGCCATTGCCGCACAGCCTCAAGGTTCCATCGGCGGCATGATGCGGGTGACAGAGCAGGGCGAAGTCGTGTCGCTGAAATTCGCCAATCGTGGTACGGCGCAAAACAATCTGGAAGTGTTGACGGCTAGCGTATTGCTGCACACGCTGAAATCGCCGAAGGACCAGGAATTGAAACTGGTGCCGGAACACCAGAAGGCGGTTGAAGACATTGCGCAGAAGTCTTTCCGTGCCTATCGCAAATTGGCGGAAGATCCAGGCTTGCTGAATTATTTCCAGATGGCCAGTCCGGTTGAAGAATTGGCCTTGCTGAAAATTGGATCGCGGCCGTCGCGGCGTTTTGGTGCCAAGGGCTTGTCAGATTTGCGTGCAATTCCCTGGGTGTTTGCTTGGTCGCAAAACCGGCATTTGCTCACAGGTTGGTATGGCTTGGGCTATGCGTTGGATGATTTTCTTTCAGCGCGCGGTGCCGAAGGTTTGAAACTGTTGCGTGGCATGTTCCAGAAATCACCGGGCTTTCGTCTTGCGGTTGATGAAGTGGAAAAATCACTGTTCCTTGCGGACATGAATGTTGCTGAAAAATACGCAGCTTTGGTGCCCAACCGCAATGACGCTGAGCGGTTGTTTGCGCTGATCAGGCATGAACACACACGCACGTCCAAGGTGATGCTTGAACTTTCAGGGTCAAAGGTTCTGTGCGAACGCTTCCAGGGTTTCCGCCGCAGGTTTGACCGTGTGCGGCCGATGGTGGATCAGGCCAATCGCTGGCAGGTGCAATTATTGCGGCAAACGCGGGAGCAAAAGGGAAATGAGGCATTGAACATGTCGTTGTTGGCGACGATGAATTGTGTGTCGGCAGGTTTGGGCTGGACGGGTTAAATTGAAGGTGTTTTCCCTCACCGAAACTGTTTTTGGACAATTTTAGCAATTGCCTTAATGTTTGCTTCAGGGCTGGCGCGTTACGATTCGTGATCAACGAAGGGTTAATCCATGTCCTATTCAAATCATTGTCTGCGGGTTTCACTGTTGGCCGGGCTTTTTGTGCTGTCAGGCATTGATGTTGGGCCAGTGCGATTCAATGCGGATCAGGCTTTCGCCGGAAATGGCAATGGCGGCGGTAACGGTGGTGGAAACGCTGGCAGTAATGGTGGTGGAAACGCTGGCGGTAATGGTGGTGGAAACGCTGGTGGAAATTCAGGCAGTGGTGGCAGCAGATATGCATTGGCGGGTAACAATGATGGTGGCAACACTGCTGCGAGAGTCGGTCGATCTGAAGATCGGGGACCACCCAAGACTTTGAAAGATGTGCTGTTTGGTGTGTCGAAAAAGCCAGTACGTTCTATCGTGATTTCTAAAATAGCGGGTTATCCCAAAGTCATAGCCAGCAATGCCGGGACAAAGAAGGCTGCGAAAATCGAACTGGAATCCGACGAGCCGGTTGAAAAAGCTGGCAAAGGCAAGGGCGCGTTGGCCAGCAAGCTGGGCGCTTTGAATGCTGCCCATGCTTCAGCAAACGCATTTGCCCATGCAGCGCCAAATTCCCGCGTTGGATTGATCCGGACTTATTTCCTTGAGAATGCCGAGGCGGATGAATCGAGCAAATTGGCTGCTATAGCAAAAGAGGATTTTGAATCTGCAAAGCAAGCCTTCGACGATGCGGTAGCGCTGCAAAAATTGGTCGAAGAGACCCCGGATATTTTGGTGGACTTGAATGACCAATTGGATAACGCAGTATTAGCGGGAGCAGAAGAAGATGTGGCGACTTTGACGACACAGATACAGGATGCAAAAGACGCGGCTGCTGCTGCCGTATTAAAATTGGAAGGTGTTGATGTCGCCGCGCTTGAAACCGCTGCAAGTGATGCCCAAAAAGCGGCAGATCAGGCCGCGCTAGACGCCAAGGCTGCTGAAGAGGAAGCGGTTGCGGCTTTGAACGATGCTGCCAACAAGCCTGTTACAGATGAAATAAGGGCTGCGTTGGATAAACTGCTGAAAGGCAAGATCATTGTGCCAGAAACGACACTGGCAACCACGGGCTAAGTACTATTTGGTTCTGCTGATTCTCCCTCAGTGTAGATGGGGGAGAGCCTTGTTGTTCCCGTGTCGCAATCAATTCTCACACACTGCACTGAGCTTGTTGCCGTCAGGATCGCGCACATAGCAGGCGTAGAATTTGTCGTGATAGGGCCGAAGGCCCGGTGCACCTTCATCGAAACCGCCATTGGCCAAGGCCGCAGCGTGGAAAGCCTGAACTGCCGCATGGCGTGAAGCGGGCAGGGCCAACATGCTGCCGTTGCCCCATGTTGCGGGCAGTTTCAAAACGGGCTTGGTAATCCACACGAAACAACTGCGTGCTTGTGTGGGCCGCAATTCCGGGCCGTAACCAATCTCGTCATCATTGGTCACATGACGGTGAAAACCCAAGGCCACCAACGTGGGGTCGTAAAAACGAATTGAGCGATCAAGGTCATTTGTTCCAAGCGTGATGTAGAGGATCATTCTGCTGGTCCCAGATGTTTCGCACTACGTTTTTGTGCGAGTTCAAATTGTTTTTGCCGTTCGCGGTTTGAGGCTTTTTGTGCTTCCGTCAGAGTGCTGGCACAATGCGGGCAGCTTACGCCTTCTTCGTATTGTGGAGACAGTCGCTCTGTTGCTGAAACGGGTTCAAGACATCCGTGACATGTGGTGAAATCTGCGATTTCCAAACCGTGACCCACCGCAACGCGTTCGTCGAAGACGTAGCACGCACCATCCCACAGGCTTTGTTCTGCGGGGACTTCTTCCAGATATTTCAGAATGCCACCCTTAAGGTGATAGACTTTTTCAAAACCCTCATGCCTCAGGAAGCTGGTGGCCTTCTCGCAGCGAATGCCGCCAGTGCAAAACGTCGCGATTTTTTTGCCTTTCATGTTGTGCAGGTTCTGGTTTACCCAGGCGGGGAACTGACTGAAACTGTCTGTATGCGGATCAATGGCATTGCGGAAGGTGCCGACGCGCACCTCATAATCGTTGCGCGTATCCACGATGATCACATCTGGATCGCTGATCAATGCGTTCCAATCCTTCGCGTCCACATATTCGCCCACAATTTCGTTGGGATTGGCTTTGACGTTTCCGATGGTGACGATTTCTTTTTTCAGACGGACTTTGAGACGCATGAATGGCAGGGTGGGGGCAGCAGAATACTTACGGTCCAGCTCGGGTAGACCGCAGATTGTGATTACTGCGTTGAGGGCTGTTTCAATTTGATCGGCTGGTGCGGCTATTGTACCGTTCACGCCTTCGGCGGCCAGCAGAACGGAGCCTTTTGCGCCCGCAGCCTTCAACGCAGCCAGCAGGTTTTCGCGAATGACCGCAATATCTGCGAGCGGATGAAAGCGGTAGAAAGCGGCAACGGTGATGTTTTGCGACGTCATGGCCAAGAGATGCGGCAGCTTGGCGCTCAAATCAAGTGTCGTGGTCATGCGCTTGCAAAGCCTTGTAATTTTGGTTCATAAGTAGGGCAATAATAAACAGGGAGTTCACCAATGAAATTCACGAAACGCGTTTTGCTTGCTGCAGTTGCAGTTGTTGCCTTGGCTGCACCGGCTTTTGCCGCTGACATGATTGGCAACTGCGAAGTAACAGGCCCAAAGGGTTCCATGGCCATCGCAGCGCCTGCCAAAGCCGGACAATTCACCGTTGGCGTGTCTTTGCCAGCCCCCATTTGGTGGAATGGCGATACGCCTGAGTCCGTCAAGGACGGCATGGAATATTGCATGGCCGCTGAGATTGCCTGGCGTGCGGGATTTGACAAACTGGAAGTGGTCAACCTTGGCTGGGACGCCATGATTTCCGGTCAGACTTCCGGCTGGGATATGGCGATGTCGGAAATTTCCATTACCGACGAACGCAAGGCCGTGCATGATTTCTCCGTTCCCTATTTCAATTCGGGCATGGCCATTCTTACACGGGCTGACGCGCCGGTTGACCCAACGAAAATCAAGGATGCCAAAGTTGGCGTGCAGCAGGGCACTACAGGCGCTAAATACGCAACGGAAAAGCTCGGTGTGGCTGACCCGCAGGTTTATGATGATCAGGGCAGCATGTTTGCAGGCCTGCGTGCCGGGCAGATTGATGCGGCTATTACAGATACATCAATTACTTTGGCAGAAGAGGTTGCAACAGCTGGCAAATCAGTTGTTGTGGGACAGTATGATACGGGTGAAAGCTATGGTGCGATTTACCCCAAGGGCAATGCCAACAATGGGACAATCGACAAGATTCTGCAGTCGATGATTGACGATGGTACGATCAAGAAACTTGGTACGAAGTATCTGGCATCAGCCTGGGGCAAAGACCCGGCTTCGATTCCCTATTTGACACCATAATTTGAAATCGGGCCGTCGCCCACAAAGCGGCGGCCTTTCCTTTTGTCTAGAAGTTCAGCGCGACGAATACGGCCCGCGCCGGAGTGACAGTGTCGATGAATGTGCCACGTTCAAATATGCCTGTGCCTGCTGATCGCTGGGTTGTTGCTGCCTTTGTTGCGGCATGTCTGTGTTTGTTGGCATCTCTAGCTTCTGTGAGTTTGGTGCTCAAAGCCATAGTCGCATTGGGTGCAGAGCAAAGTGCATTTTATGTTCTTGCGGCGTTGATTGTGGGCGCAACGGCTGTTTTATTCTGGCCAGCTTTTCAGTCATTCAAGGCAAGCCGCATAGCTGCATCGGCGCGCACCAGCAATGACGCCGTGGGAGCACGTATTGCCACTGCAACAGCCCGTGATAAAGCACAGATTACTTTGGGCTGGAGTGTTTTGACGCTTTTGGCGGTGGGATTTCTGAGTTTTATTTTCATGAATGACGTTGCGGTGGGGCGCACGTTTTTTCTGTTGCCGCTGATGCAATCGAAGTGGTGGCTGGTGGCGTCGAAGTTCGTCACTGTGAATATTTTCGTGTTTGTGGTTGCTGAAATTCTGGTTTTGGTTTGGGGCTTGTTTGTTGCTCTGATGCGGCTGATGCCGGGAGCTGCGGGGCAACCCATTCGGGCTTTGGCCACGCTTTATTGCGACGTGTTTCGTGGGCTACCCGGAATTGTGACGCTATATCTGATCGCGTTTGGTATTCCAACCTCCGGCATACCGGATCTGATTGTACCACATGTCTATGGGTTGTTCTATGATACATCCGCGTTGACTCCCCAAGAACTGAGAACCGCTTTGCGCATTCCCGTGTGGTGGTGGTGCATTCTGGCACTGACGCTGACCTATGGGGCCTATGTGGCAGAAGTCTACCGTTCAGGTATTGAAAGCATTCACTGGAGCCAGATTTCAGCAGCGCGTTCGCTTGGCCTCAGTTATATGCAGACCATGCGCTATGTGGTGGTACCGCAAGCGGTTCGCCGGATCATGGCGCCGCTTCTGAACGACTTCATTGGCCTGCAGAAAGATACAGCACTTGTGCAGGTGGTAGGACTGACCGACGCGTTCAACCAGTCCAAGATCATTGCTGCGAATGCCTTCAACCTTTCAGCCGTTACTGTGGTTGCAATCCTCTTTGTACTGATTACCATTCCGCAGGCACGGTTGGTGGATCATCTTTTGGAAAAAGATGCTGCCCGCATGAAAGCGGGGGGCTGAGGCGATGGCGTTTCTGGAAATCCTCAACGTCGAAAAACACTTTGGTCCCGTGCAGGTTTTGCGCGGACTGAATTTGAATGCGGATGAACATCAGGTCTTATGCCTGATCGGGCCTTCTGGTTGTGGCAAATCCACATTATTACGCTGTATCAATCAGCTTGAACCGATCCAGTCAGGTGAAATCCGGTTGGAAGGTGATCGTGTTTCAGGACCGGGCGTTGATGTGAACCGGCTTCGACAACAGGTTGGAATTGTGTTTCAGAGCTTCAATTTGTTTCCGCACATGAACGTGCTGGAAAACGTGACGCTTGCGCCGATGAAGGTTTTGAAGCTGAGCCGTGATGAGGCCGAGGCAAGGGCCATGGTGCTGCTGAAACGCATCGGCATGGACGTGAAGGCGAGGGATTATCCGGATCGTCTGTCCGGTGGTCAACAACAACGCGTTGCCATTGTTCGCGCCCTCGCCATGGAACCAAAATTGATGTTGCTCGACGAGATCACGTCGGCGCTTGATCCTGAACTGGTATCGGAGGTTTTGAACATTGTGCGGGATCTCGCTTCGCAAGGCATGACCATGTTGCTTGCCACACATGAAATGGGCTTTGCCAAAGAGGTCGCGTCGAAGGTGTGCTTCCTGCATCAGGGTGTTGTGCACGAGGAAGGACCACCGGAGCAAATATTCGGGGAACCAAAAGAGGAGCGTACGCGTTCCTTCCTCAAGCGCATTATTGAGGCTGGAAGACTTTAGTATTCTGTTCATTCCCGGTTCATCTATGTGGCGAAAAAATCATATGTGGTCCTTAGTTTTGCCCCACTGGGGCTTCACTAACGGCCACATCAACACGAGTCGGAGGACGGCATGAAATTCAAATTTGCAGCAGTAAGCGTTATGGCTTTGGCTTTGTTTGTGGGACCGGTGATGGCGGAAGATCCACCACCTGTTGACCAGCCCGCTGCTGGCGAACAACCTGCGGCCGAACAGCCTGCAGAAGCCGCCGCTCCCGCGGTTGTGCCGGATGCTGTGATGGCACTGGTCAATGATCGCCGCGCCTCGCAAGAACTGAGCGATGACGAATTGAAGAGTCGTGCGAAGCAAGCACGGCAAGCCCTGAAGACAAAAGGCTTGCCGGACGACATCAAGGGCTTGTTGCAAGCCATGATGGATTCTGACCGGGCCGAACTCGAAGTCCGCGTTGCGGCACAGAAACCAGCCGAACAACCGGTTCAGGAAGCGGCTCCTGAGCCTGCACCTGCACCAAAAGTGGAAGAGCCCGTGCAACAGGCAGAGCCTGAACCAGCAGCGCCTGTAGAACTCAAAAAGAAGAAAGAAGCGGTTCAAGCAGCCGAACCAGAAGCAACGCCTGCACCCGTTGCAGAAATTCCTGCCGACGTGACGGAATTTTTGAATGACACGCGCACAATTGAAGAATTGAGCGATGAGCAACTGGCGTCGCGCGCCAAATTCGCACGTCAACAGGCAAAGAATGATGCGTTGCCAGAAGATGTACGCGGCAAACTTGCCGTTATTGGCAAAGAAGCGCGGCAGGCCATGGTGACGCGTGAACAGACTGCGGCAACGCAAAAAGAGCAAGCCGTCGCTCCGGCGGAACCTGTAGTTCCCAAGACAGACGCACCTGTACAAGAAGCTGCGCCGGCAACACAGGCTCCGCCAATTTTGGTTGAACCTTTGCCTGAGGCGAAAGCAGCGGAACAAGCCCCGCCGCCGCCACCCGTTGTAGACAATGCCCAAGCCAAGGAACTCGACGGCAATGTTGGCGATCCTGCTGCTGAAAAGAAGGCGCGTGCCTTCCTTGATGACGCAACACCAGCGGCGTCTTTGGATGATCAGGCCCTTCGTGCCCGCCTTGATGGCATCCGTGACCTGATGGCTGAGAACGAGCTGTCGATTAAAACCGAACGCGCTTTGCGTGAAAAGCTTTCAGCGGAACGGGTCGTCTTGCGCGACCGTGTCGCCAAGGCGAAAGCTGAAGCGGACGCGAAAGCAGCACAAGCTGCTGCTGATGCAGGCCAACAACCCGCTCCCAAGAAAAACAAAGGACCTAATATCAACATCATCATCACTGCCGACACGCCGTTGCAAGACATCTTGCGGGATCGCCGTGATGCGCAGGATATTGATGAAAGTGAATTGCGCTACCGTATTCGCGCGCGCCGGGAATTTGAAGCGTCGCAACAGTTCCGTGACTATGATGAGGAACAACGCCAACAGTGGCGTGAAACGACACGTCGTGATCGTGAATATCTGCGTGGACAATTGGAAGAAGAACGCAACATTCGCCGTGTTGAACTGGAAAGGCCATCGAATATTCGCCGTATCGTAATTGATGATACGCGCGGATACGAAGATGACAATGAGCCGGAAGAAGTGTTTGCAGCGGAAATTGATGATAGCGAACTTGAACGCGTATTGCTGGCACCGCCGCGCAAGAAAATAACTCGCAGGATTTCGGTGAATGATCTGGCTGCCCAACCGCAGGCTCGCAAGGCCCTTACGCGCATTGACGTTGATACAATCCGCTTTGGCTTCAATGAGGCTTTCGTGCGGGAAGAGGAAGTGGACAGTCTCGACAAGATTGCATCCGTTATGGAACGCGTTTTGAAGAAATATCCACGCGAAGTGTTCCTGATTGAAGGCCACACCGATGCTGTGGGTTCAGATCCTTATAATGACAAGTTGTCAAAGGCCCGGGCCGAAGCTGTGAAAAAAGCCTTGTCGACTTACTATGTTATTCCTGCAAAAAATCTGCAGACAGTCGGATTGGGTGAGCGTTACCTGAAAATTCCGACAGCAGAAGCTGAACAGGAGAATCGCCGCGTCTCCATCAGCCGTGCTACGGCTGTGATTGGTGAAGCCGACGAATAAGTGATTCCGCACTTGCGAGATGAAGAGGGCGCTGTTAAACGGCGCCCTTATTCATTCAACGAGGACGACACATGGCCATCGAACGTACATTTTCCATTATCAAGCCGGACGCAACAAAGCGCAACCTGACAGGCGCAATCAACGCCAAAATCGAAGCTGCCGGTTTGCGCATCATTGCGCAGAAGCGCGTGAAGTGGAAGTTGGCTGATGCCAAGAAGTTCTACGCCGTTCATGCCAAGCGTCCGTTCTTCAAGGATCTGGTCCGTTTCATGGCGTCTGGCCCAATTGTTGTTCAAGTTCTTGAAGGCAATGGTGCTGTGAAGAAGTACCGCAATGTGATGGGTGCCACAAACCCGTTGGAAGCAGAAGCCGGTACGATCCGCAAGGAATTTGCAATTTCCATTGATGCAAACTCCGTGCACGGATCAGACAGCGCTGAAAATGCCAAGAAGGAAATCAAGCAGAACTTCTCAGCCAAGGAAATTGTTGGCTGATGAAAAACTTTGCTCCAGCGGCGTTTTTTGTGGGGGTCTATGTGGCCTTCATCGTTCTTGTGAATTGGCTGTTCGTTCCTGAACAGTTGGTTGAAGGAGTGACGCAGTGGAGCACCAACACGTGGATGGGGACTCTTTACCTCGCCAACGTGATCGTAGGTTTCGTTTTCGTGCTGCGCGACTATGCGCAGCGCGAAATCGGCCACAAGGTTTTGCTGGCCACGCTGCTGGCCGGAATTCCAGTTTATTATTTTGCAGGGCCTGGCCTTGCGATTGCCAGCATGGTGGCCTTTGCACTTTCCGAAATGACGGATTGGGCGGTGTATTCATTTACCAAACGGCCATTGCAGAACCGGATTTTGTTGTCGTCGATGATTGCGGTTCCCGTTGATACGCTGGCGTTTCAGCACCTTGCGGGATATCTGACGCCTGCTGCTTTCGTGACGGAAGTGTTGTCGAAGGCGTTGGGTGTGGCGGTGGTTTGGTATTTACTGCGGTTGCGCTTTGCCAAGGACGAGGTTGCGGCAGCGCATTGAGGTAAGGCAGTGGAGTTCAGTTGTTTGTTTCAGTAAAATAGTGCTATTCTCGAACAATGGACAAAATCACCGTAAACGTCGAATGGCACGAAGACGCGGGTTTGTGGGTTGCTACCAGCGACGACATCTGGGGTCTTGCGGCGCAATCTGCAGACTTGGATCTACTGAAGAAAAAAGTGTTGCCTATGATTGCTGACCTCATCGAATTAAACAAGGTTGAGGTTGCAAAACCTTCTGTTCCCGTTCATTTTATTGCTCATTCCACACAAGTTCTGAGTCTTGAAAATGTCGCTTGACACAAGTCTCGTTGTTCCGACCACTGTTTGTGTTTCGTGAAACATGGGTTCACTCGTTCGTGAGCTTCGGGAAATGTTGCGTGCTGCGGGTTGTGTTTTGGTTCGGCAAGGTAAAGGTGACCATGAAATTTGGTTCAGCCCGATCAATGGCAAGAATTTTGTTGTAGATGCTGGATTGGACTATCGCCATTTGGCAAACGTTGTGTTGAAACAAGCGGGCCTACCAAAGGCGTTTTAGCGGGAAACACTATGGGTAAAACGCGTCTTGAAGCTTTCAGTGATGGTGTGATTGCCATCATCATCACCATCATGGTGCTGGAACTGAAGGTTCCGCATGGCGAGAGTCTTGAGCAATTGGGAGAACTTTGGCCCGTGTTTTTCAGTTATGTGCTGAGCTTTCTGTATGTAGGCATTTACTGGAACAACCACCATCACCTGCTGCACACCGTCAAAAAAGTTTCCGGCGGGATCATGTGGGCCAATTTGTTTTTGCTGTTCTGGTTGTCCCTGCTGCCATTTTCGACGGGCTGGATGGGAGAGAACCATTTTGGGCAATGGCCGGTTTTTGTTTATGCCTTCAACCTTTTGATGTGCGCGATTGCCTTTACAGTTCTAGTGTTCCGCATCAAGGCCGTACATGGGGATGGTTCCGAAATTGACCGTGCCATTGGAACGGATACGAAGGGAAAAATTTCAGTTGCAGGTTATATCGCGGCGATGATCTCCAGTTTCTTTTGGCCTGTTCTTGGTGTTTTGTTTACTGTGGCGGTTGCCTTGATCTGGTTCGTGCCGGACCGGCGGATTGAACGGGTGATCAACGAACAATAAAGCTGATCAAGACTTTGACACTGGCAAGGGCACGCTGCTTGCGACCTTAGCCGCCAAATCGTGGTTGAAAACGCCACGCATGGCAATGTCGAGAGCCTTGTCTTTTTGCATCAGGGATTTCAGTATTGCGCTGTCCCAGCTCACGCACTCAGCGCCGTTTCTCAGCAGCACAGTGGCAGATGCGGCAGAACCGTTAAGGAATGCGATTTCGCCGAGAAAAATACCCGATGCGATGGTGTGGTCGCTGTGACCTTTATTGATGCTGGCAGTGCCCTTCAGCAAGTAATGCAATTGGTCCGGCTTGCCGCCTTCCACCAACAGTGGTTTTTCCGTCGCCGTTGTTCGCACTGAGGACTTGACGAGTTTGCGGAATTGACCCGGGGATAGAACGCTGATTTTTTCGTAGAGTCCGCGCAAGTCCGCGGGAATGCCGAAGTCAATGCGGCCGCCAAACACTAACACGATCATCAAAAAATTTGCGGCAAAGGACACAATTTTCCAGAACAGCGGATCGAAGAAAGGTCCACCGGGAATTGAATAGTAATAGAGCCCTTGCAGGAACAGGCTGACGGCCATCATCAAGCGCAATTGCAACTGGTCGCGCAACAGGAAGGCCAGAAACGCCATCAGGTTTGAGACGTGGAACAACACGGTGAACAATGTGGTCGCATTGATAAAATTGGAGGTCACGGTACAGTCCTCAATGAAAGCGACGGTCTAGCCAATCGGCTGTCCGGAACCAAGCCCCAACGATCGGCAAAAACCAAGGATTGCCATGATAGAGTGGATGGGTTGGAAAGTCCGGTTGGTCGAAGGCAATTTTGCGGTTGGAAAGGCCGAGAATTTTGCGGGCCGTTTCGCGTCCAAGGTAACTCATCATCGCAATGCCGGAACCATTGCAGCCCAAGGCAAAATGTAGCCCATCTCGTTTCCCCATGTGAGGTAATTCATCCATGGTGAAGGCCACATTGCCTGTCCAGGCATGAGAGATTTTTACGCCTTTCATTTGCGGGAAGCGGTCGGTCATGAAGCGATAGAGCAGGGGGGCGGTTTCAGTCGGGTCCGAGAAGCCGAATTTGGCGCGGCCACCGAAGATCATGCGTTTGCCATCTGGTGACAACCGGTAATAGGTCAACACGCGCCGAGTGTCGGCGAAGCTGCGGTTTTTAGGACTGACGGATTGGATGAGATCTGGTGGCATTTCCTCGGTGGCAATGATGTATGATCCCACGGGCACAACGCGCCTCTTGAGTTGGGGTGTGACGTCGCCGGTGTAGCCATTTGTGGCGATGACAACGTGGCCAGCGCGGAAGGAGCCGCGTGGGGTTTTTACAGTCCATGCTCCAATCGCGTCTTGTGTTAGACCATTGACGGGGGTGCGAGAGGCGATTTTGATTTGCGCCTGCTGTGCCATGTCCAGCAGGCC
>JANMEM010000357.1:0-2992 GCA_031376985.1 Hyphomicrobiales bacterium | reverse complement strand
GTGGTGACGGCTGGGAAGGGGTGGTTGAGTTTGGTGAGATGGAAGTGGAATTTCGTGATAGCGTTACGCGCGGCGCATGCTTCGAGGCCCGCAAGAGGGCGGGCACCTCAGCATGTGGGGAGATTGGAGCAACCAAACTCTTACCTTACACCGCCACCACCCACAACTCCCCCTCACCCTGAGGTGCGAGCCCTTGCGAGCCTCGAAGGGTGCGCCACACGTTCCGTCGTGCTACACCACAGCCATGAGGGGCGCTTGGGTTTACATTTTGAAATGTTCTGACGATTCTTACTACACTGGCCTGACGCGCAACGAACTGCCGGAGGCGCGGGAGCAGCAGCACAATGATGCAACATTCCCCGATGCCTACACCTCGTCACGTCGCCCGGTACAAATTGTTTATGCGGAGTATCTCGACCGCGTGATGGATGCGATTGACGCTGAACGGAAAATCAAGGGTTGGTCCCGGGCGAAGAAGGAAGCGTTGATTGCAGGCGATTGGGGGCTGGTCCAAATTCTGGCGAAGCGCCGCGGCGGGAAGTTGAAGGTCTGAACGTGTGGCGTATGCTTCGAGGCTCGCAAGCGCTCGCACCTCAGCATGAGGGGAGATTAAGGCAACCTCACACTCCCTCTCACCCTGAGGTGCATCGCTCCCTTGCGATGCCTCGAAGGGTGCGCCACATACATCACTCTCAAAATAACCCTTGACAATGTTCCTATTATGTTCCATTGCACCTCCACGCCCTCCCAAACGGGGTCCGGTTCATGACGGTGAACCTGGATGGGAAGGCTGCGGGCCTATGGGTTCGGGCAAACGTAGCCTGACCTTCAGGTTTGCCGGAACACCCCCGGCCCTTCAAAAAGGCCGGGCCACGCAAGTGGGCGTTTTGTGGTCGACTTACGGTTCAGTCCGTTTCGTCCTGTCGGGAAGATCGACCTCTGGGTTAAAGTTCGTGTGCGCGTCTCAGTCTTGAGCCGCCGGGGAACACCAAGGGCAAAGCTGGCGCGTCAGATGATCCGGTAAAAAAACCCGATTGCGTGTGGGGAGACCTGACGCATTACTACCGCGACTTTAAGCCAGTCGCACCACGCTGAGGGTCTCCTCACGCGTCCCCAGTTTGCAGGGGTGTTGCAGACCAAGGCCAACAACACCGGTCCCACAAAGCCTGAACTCTATCCTACTGCGCGGCCACAAACCCGCACTGCTTCTGCTCCATATCAATCTGCTTGGTGATGCGAATGGCGTTTTCGGCATAGGCTTCTGTCACTGAACCTTTGTTGACGGTCTTGCCATTCAACGGGCTCACAGCCTCGCAGAGGTGGAACACCCGCGGTTCAGATGACTTCTTGCCACCATTATCCGGTGCGATCCAATAGACCACATCAAGACCGTTTGGATTGGCCGCACTCTTCGTCGCAGCCGCCACATCAGCGGAATCCCGCGCGATGTCCTGCGCCTGTGTTGCGACTTCTGGTGAACAGGCAGTCGTCGGCTGACCCGTCTTGATCTGGGTGGCGCAGGCATTCATGTCTTGCGTATATTGCTCAACCGAAGGCGGCTTGATGCTAACGCCAAACATGGTGGCGACCACGGCCAACGCTGCACCGATGCCGCCTGCGATCTTCTTGTTCTTCGGGTCCATGTCCTTGTCCATGAAGATCAGGGCGATCAAGGGCAGAAAGGCGATCAGCGTGATGATGGCACCCAGCTGGTTCTGGAAGAAATAGCCAAAGGCGTCCGCCTTGCTGGCGGGACTCTTGCGGTTGGCGGCCTTCCACAACATGCTGCCCGCAATTGCAAACACTGCGATGCCCACGAGAATTCCAATCAGCAGCGGCAGATTGCCGTTGGCAGCCGTACCTGCATTGAACTTGCCCTGCTTGAGAAAATAAATGCCGGCGATTTCGCCACCAATGGCCACGGCCCAGCACAGAAAGGCAAAAATCCGAAGCCGTGTTGCAGCGCCCTTCTGGTCCTGCGATGCGGCCCAGGCCTTGGTGACATCCGGTTTATTGTCAGACATGTTCGTAATCCCCATTCAAAGTTTTCGCGTAGCGCGTGCCGACAGGTTAGCCGATTCCGCCACGCTCTCCTAACCTCATCGGCCATCCTTGGAAAAGTGCTGATAGTCCTTGATTGACGTCCACTCACCGCCCCACTTCCAGCCATACTTCTTGAAGGTCTTCACCACAAGGCCGTCAGCCTTGATCATGCCCGCAGCATCTGACTTTGCCCGCTGCTGCCGCGTCACAAAACCCAGGCTTTTTTTATGACTGGTGCCCTTCTTGTCGACATAGGGGTTGATCAAGGGATTGACATCAATCGCCCTGCCCCTCGCGTGGGCCGACATGGTTTTGGCACCTGTGGTCAAACGGCAATTAAAGGCACTCGTATTATTGGCTTCGATGGATTTGAAATCATCGCCGCCATAGGCATCAATCAGGGCAACACGTTCGATTCTGTAGGTGGCGTTGGCGGCAATCTCGCTGAATATTTTCAGCACCTCGTCCGCCAGTGCAGCATCTACAATCAAGGGACCACTTTTAAGCTCGCCGCTGAAATCCACGAATGGAATTTGCACCAGCCGTAACTTTTCGCGGGCGGGACAAGGCATGGTGGTGTGCCACGATACACCCTGCATGGATTTCCAGACATCATCAGGAACGGGCAAAACGCCGGTTGGCTGTTCCGCCCGAGCGCCAGACGAAACAAGCAGGGTGCAAACGAAAATTCCAGAAACAAGGATGCGGACGTGACTCATGCGATGGATTCTAACCCACTCAAGCCGTTTGGCAAACAGTTGGGTGACTTCAATGTTGAAGTTGCACACCAAGCACCTTATGCGACTGGCATGACACAAGCCCGCTTCACCCTCACCCTGCCCGCGCAATCTCTTGATCTCGCGCAGGTGCTTGCTGACCAGATTGAAGAGCACATGGCGATTGATGCCATGGCCGTGACGGTGAATGAGACAGACGAGGCTTTGGCACT
>JANMEM010000309.1:0-1708 GCA_031376985.1 Hyphomicrobiales bacterium | reverse complement strand
CACTCGCCATTGGCACCATCAATGGCGTGCTCATACGCTTTGCAAACTTCACGCCGATTGCCGCCACCATGGTTGTGTATTTCGCGATTTGGGGATGCAGCTTGTCGGCGCGCATCCAGCCCGATGGATACATCAGCTATTCCATCATTGACTGGATCAACTGGCAATGGGGCCCGATCCCTGCCGCCTTCGTCGTCCTTTGCATGGTGACCTTGGTCTTGGAATATACCTTACGCAAACGCCGCGCTGGCTGGCGTTTGCGCGCCATTGGATCAGACGAAGAATCCGCAAGACGATTAGGCATCCCCGTCGACCGCACCTTCGTCATGGGCTACATCCTTTGTGCACTGCTGACGGCTTTGGGTGCGGTAATTTTCATGGCGCAAATCGGTGTGGGCGATGCAAGACAGGGGTTGAGCTACACGCTCTCCAGCATCACCGCCGTAGTGCTGGGTGGCACGAGTTTGAAGGGCGGCCGCGGCACGTTTGTCGGGACTGTGTTGGGATCTGTGTTGTTGACTGAGGTGTTGAATGCAGTGACGTTCCTGGGGCTGACGCAGATGTATCAATACATTTTCCAAGGTGCGCTAATAGTCGTGGCAGCACTGCTGTATTCGACGGTGCGGCGGCAGGCCGAAGCATGAAGGGAGTATGACCATGAGATTGAACGACCGGGTCATCATGATCACAGGCGGTGCGCAGGGCCTCGGCGAAGGTATTGCCCGTCGCTTGGCAGCGGAAGGCGGAACGGTCGTTATCGCCGACAGGAACAGCGAATTGGCTGCGTCAGTTGCCAACAACTTGAAGTCATCAGGTCACCGCGCCCTTGCCGTCACAATGGATGTCGCTGAACGCTCGCAAGTTCAGGCCGCCATCAGCCAGACGGTTGATGCCTTTGGCAGGCTCGACGTGATGTTCAACAATGCCGGCTTTAATAAGCCGGTGCCCTTCATGGAAGTAGATGAGAGCAACTTCAACAACATCATGCGCGTGAACGCCTGGGGCGTCATGGTGTGCACGCAGGAAGCAGCACGGCAAATGATGGCCCAGGGCAAGGGCGGCAAAATCATCAACACGGCATCAATCGCGGGCCGCCAGGGCTACGCAGAATTCGCGCCTTATTGCGCCAGCAAAGCCTCCGTTATTTCTCTCACGCAAGCCAGTGCCCGCGAATTTGCGAAGCACAAGATCACAGTCAACGCCTTCGCCCCCGGCGTCGTTGTCACCCCCCTTTGGGATGGCCTCGAACAAGACATGATCGACAAAGGCGTCATTAAGAAGAAAGGCGAGTTCATCGACAGCTTCTCATCCAGTATTCTTCTTGGGTTTCCGTGCAAGCCTGCAGACCTCGCAGGAATCGCAGCCTTCCTTGCCTCTTCGGACTCAGACTATATCACCGGACAAGTCATCATGGCGGACGGTGGTATGGTATTGGTGTAGGCGCTTAATAATACCCCGCCGCGCGCATCGCCGCATCGATCCGGTTTTGGCTTCGTGTCAGCGCCTCTTCATCCGAGCTCTCGCCATTGAGTGCCGCAAAAATCTCTTCACCCAAAATCTCTTCAATCACATGATATTCCGGCACGGGTGGTCTTTGCCAGTGTTGGATTTTGTTTTGTTTTGCCAAGCGATCAACGAAGCTGACGATGGGTGTTGATGCTGCGGCTTCAGGGTCCGCACTCACGCTGAAGCGGGGCGCTACGGGCAC
>JANMEM010000270.1:0-12156 GCA_031376985.1 Hyphomicrobiales bacterium | reverse complement strand
TCCGCGAGGGTGCCGTCATGCTGGGCAAGCTCAACATGGATGAGTTCGCCATGGGCTCGTCAAACGAGACAAGTTACTATGGCCCCGTCACGAACCCATGGCGGCGGTCCAATTCCAATGCGTCGCTGGTTCCGGGTGGCTCATCCGGTGGCTCCGCTTCGGCGGTGGCAGCACATATCTGTGCGGGGGCCACGGCCACAGATACGGGTGGCTCGATTCGCCAGCCTGCGGCTTTCACTGGCACCGTTGGCATCAAGCCCACCTATGGCCGCTGTTCACGCTGGGGCATCGTGGCCTTTGCGTCATCACTCGATCAGGCCGGACCGATTGCGCGAGACGTGCGCGACGCCGCGATCATGCTGAAGGTGATGGCGAGTGTGGATGACAAGGATACAACGTCGGTTGATCTGCCTGTGCCGGATTATGAGAAGGTGCTGGGCAAGTCGCTGAAAGGTTTGCGCGTCGGCATTCCCAAAGAATATCGGCCAGATGGCCTGTCGTCTGAAATCAATGCGCTGTGGGACAGGGGTGCGCAATGGCTGAAAGAGCAGGGCGCCGAGATTGTCGAAATTTCGCTGCCGCACACGAAATATGCGCTGCCCGCCTATTACATTGTCGCACCTGCCGAAGCGTCGTCGAATCTCGCGCGTTACGATGGCGTGCGTTATGGGCTTCGCGTGCCGGGTGAGGACCTCACCGACACCTATGAAAAAACCCGCGCCGCCGGGTTTGGCCACGAAGTGCAGCGCCGTATTTTGATCGGCACCTATGTGTTGTCGGCTGGCTATTATGACGCCTATTATGTGCGGGCGCAGAAGGTCCGTACACTGATCAAGCGGGATTTCGACGAGGCGTGGGCGAAGTGTGACGTGGTGCTGACACCGGCCACGCCGTCAGCCGCCTTTGCACCCGGTGAAATCACGGACCCGTTGCAGATGTATCTGAACGACGTGTTCACGGTCACGGTGAACATGGCGGGATTGCCGGGGATAGCAGTGCCAGCGGGACTGTCCGCCGATGGCTTGCCGCTCGGCTTGCAGTTGATTGGCAAGCCCTTCGATGAGGAAACCCTGTTCCAGACGGCCTTTGCCATCGAACAAGCGGCGGGGAGGTTTGCGGCCAAGCCTTGGTGGTGAGAGTCCTACTCTCACGTTAACCGTAATGGTAAAGTTTTAGTTAAAATGACTCATTTCGGCACAGGGGGACTCTTTACGGATTCATGATCCTGATTTACCTTTCATTAACACTTGCGGCGGGGTTGCGGCGAAGTGTTGGTGAAGTGTGTAAGTCCGGAGTTTGTTATGAAGCGTTGGTTTGGTGTAGCGGCATTTGTTCTGGCCTCGATGGTGTCCACGGCCACATTCTCTGCCACCAGCCCGGTGTTTACGCCTGAATTCGGCAGATCACTTCCGCCTGTTGGCTTTGTCAAATTCTGTGTGAACAATCCCGGCGAATGCAAGAACGTGGGCCGCCGCGTGAAGCGTCTGGATCTGACACCCACCGCGTGGAACGCACTGTTCAAGGTCAATGCAGAGGTGAACAAGGACATCGCTCCCCTGAGCGATGAAGACCAATATGGCGTGCCCGAATTGTGGACCTATCCCGTCAATGCCGGAGATTGTGAAGACTACCTGCTGCTGAAAAAGCGCGATCTTGAGAAGTTGGGCTATGACGCTGGTGCGTTGTTGATTACAGTTGTTCTTGACGAAAAGAATGAAGGTCACGCAGTTTTGACGGTGGCAACGGACCGTGGAGATTTTGTGCTCGACAATCGCCGCAATGACATTCTGCTGTGGATTGATACGGGTTACACCTTCCTGAAGCGCCAGTCGCAACAAGACCCGCGTGCATGGATTGCCTTGACGAACGGTGCCCCCAAGTCAGTGAAAACGACGGCTGGCAACAATTAAGCCAGCGTCGCCAGTCGTTTCGTCAACAGGTCAAACAGACCATCGGCGTTGACGCCGCCACACACAGTGGCATTGGCTTTGCGGCTGGTCACGCGCCACCAGTCAATCACCGTCATGCCCATGGTCAATTCGGATTCACATTCAATGCAAACATTGACGTCGCGCGAGGTGAAGAGTTCAGGGTGAAGCAACCACGCGATCACACAGGGGTCATGCAGGGGACCACCGTCAGTGCCATATTTCTGCTCGTCAAAGCGTTCAAAAAAGTCGAGCAACGCAGCAGTGGCCGGGCCGGTGTGATTGTTCATTTCGCGGAATTTCTGCACGCGGGCTTTGGTGGTGAGCGCCTTGTGGGTGCAGTCCAGCGGAATCAGGGTGATCGGAATGCCTGACTCAAACACCAGATGGGCAGCTTGTGGGTCTACGTAAATGTTGAATTCTGCGGTCGGCGTGACGTTTCCGCCCTCAAAGAAACCGCCGCCCATGGCAATGATGCGTTTGATGCGGGGGGCAATGCGCGGTTCCTGTACGAGGGCGAGTCCGATATTGGTTAGAGGCCCCAAACAGCAAAGTGTAATGGTTCCGGCTGGGTGCTGCATCAGAGTATCGATGATAAAATCGACGGCGTACTGCTTTTGCAGCGGCATGGTCGGGTGGGCTAGCTCAGGACCGTCAAGACCGGTGCGACCGTGAACGTGTTCTGCCGTGACCAATGTGCGCAACATCGGACGGATGGCACCAGCATAGACTTTCATATCAGGGCGGCCAGCGAGTTCGCAGATTTTGCGGGCATTCACTTCCGTCAAGGCCAAGGGCACATTTCCCGCTACGGCGGTGATACCGAGTATTTCAATCTCTGGTGACGCCAGCGCCAGCAAGATCGCAACGGCGTCGTCCTGTCCGGGATCGGTGTCGATGATGATAGAATGATTCATGGGTCTGCCTTGTGTTGAAGCGGGACACTAGACATGGTTGCCGTAGTTTGAAACCGTGAAAATCGCTCAACAGCCAGTCGTAAAAACGCTTGGTGCTGACAACCGCTGACAGGAAGACTAGGTATGTGACATCATGAGACGCGCCGAACGACTGCTCCGCATTATCCAGATCCTGCGCCGCCACCGGCGTCCGGTTAAGGGGCAAAGCATGGCTGAGGAGGCGGAGGTGTCATTGCGCACGCTTTACCGGGACATTGCTGATTTGGTTGCTGACGGTGTGCCGATCCGTGGGGAGGCGGGAATTGGTTATGTTCTGGGCGAAGGTTACGATGTGCCTCCGTTGATGTTCAACGCGGATGAGCTTGAAGCTGTGATGCTGGGGCTTCGTTGGGTGGAACGTCGCGGCGACCAGGATTTGTCGCGTGCGGCGCAAGATACAATTGCGAAAATTGGGGCGGTGCTGCCGCAGCAATTGAAACCGTATCTGTTTGAGTCCGGATTGTTGGCACCGCCAGCCTTTCACAAGACGGTGGATGCCGTTGACGTCGCGGCGATGCGGCAGGCGGTTCGGGAACAACGCAAGGTGATGCTGGTTTACCGGGATGAGTCCGGCAAGGATTCGGAAAGGGTGATATGGCCGATTGGCATTGCCTATTTCGATGCACAGCGTCTGGTTATCGGCTGGTGTGAGTTGCGCAACGATTTCCGGTCGTTTCGCACAGATCGCATGGTTGTGGCCACGGTGTTACCTGACAAATATCAGGAGCGGCGAAAGGCTTTGCTGAAACGCTGGCAGGAGCTGCGGACAAAAGAAGGGTTGGTGTTGCCCTATGACGCCTTGGCCTGAACTTGCCCTGAGGCCACAAGGTTCAAGGCTTTCACATAAAGCGGATGCTCGACCTTCAGCACGCGGGCGGCCAAGGTTTCCGGTGTATCGTCGGGTTGCACCGAAACTCTTGCCTGGACGATAACTTCGCCACCGTCGAGTTCTTCATTGACGAAATGTACGGATGCGCCATGGGTTTTCGCACCGTCTGCGATGGCCCGCGCGTGGGTGTGCAGTCCTTTGTACAGGGGGAGCAGTGATGGATGGATATTGAGCATGCGACCGGCCCAGGGCCGGATCAACTCGGGCGTCATGATGCGCATGAAGCCTGCGCAACATATCAGGTCGAGATTGTGTTTCTGCAGTTCGAAGTTCAATGCTGAATCGAAGGACTCGCGCGTGGCGTATTCTTTGTGATTGACTGCGATAATCTGAATGCCTTGTCCGCAGGCATAAGCCAAACCGCCAGCTTCCGGATTGTTTGAAGCGACAAAAACAATATCAGCAGGGTAGGACGGGTCGCCGCAGGCTTCTACAAGGGCGTGCAGATTTGAACCGCGGCCGGAAATCAAAACGCCGACGCGCTTTTTCTGCATCAGCTGAGTGTACCTGAATAGACGACCTGTGATTCCTTGCCTTTGCGTTTTGCAATAGTGCCAAGAGTGACTACAGCTTCCCCTGAACGTTTAAGCGCTGCAATTGTGGTTTTTGCATCCTTGGCTGCAACGACCACGATCATTCCGATGCCGCAATTGAAAGTGCGCAGCATTTCAGCTTCCGCCACTCCGCCCTCAGCTTGCAACCATTTGAACACAGGTGGGAATGGCACGGCGTCAAGGTTGATTTGCGCCAAGGTGCCTTTTGGTAGAACGCGGGGAATGTTTTCAGTAAAGCCGCCGCCTGTGATGTGTGCGAGAGCCTTGATACTGTTTCCCTTCTTGATGACCTTGAGCAAAGACTTCACATAGATGCGCGTTGGCGTGAGCAAGGCTTCAGCGATCGTTTTGCCTTTGGCAAAGGGAGCCTTGGCGGTCAGTTTAGAGCCGGACGTTTCGACAATACGGCGGATCAATGAGTAGCCATTGGAGTGGGGGCCAGAGGAGGCGAGGCCGAGAATGACATCACCTGCCTTTACATCTGCACGGGGCAGGACCATTTTGCGTTCGACGGCACCC
Organism: Hyphomicrobiales bacterium; assembly: GCA_031376985.1. Lineage (GTDB taxonomy): Bacteria > Pseudomonadota > Alphaproteobacteria > Rhizobiales > Aestuariivirgaceae > Aestuariivirga. The sequence goes on along the minus strand of JANMEM010000270.1, from coordinate 7,310 downwards.
ACTGCAAAACCTGCAAGGTCGTAGTCGCCGCCGTGATACATGCCCGGCATTTCAGCTGTTTCTCCGCCAATGAGAGCGCAGCCTGCCTGTTTGCAGCCATCAGCAATTCCAGCGATCACGTCCGTTGCGTCTTTGACGCTGAGTTTTCCGGTAGCATAATAGTCGAGAAAGAACAGGGGTTCAGCACCCTGCACAACAAGGTCATTCACGGACATAGCGACGAGGTCAATGCCGACGCCGCGATGGATGCCGCTATCGATGGCAAGTTTCAGTTTTGTCCCAACGCCGTCGTTGGCAGCAACCAGTACCGGGTCTTTATAGCCACAGGCTTTCAAATCAAACAGACCACCGAAGCCGCCCAGATTGGGCGTGGAGCCTTTGCGCTTTGTGGATTTGGCCAGTGGCTTGATAGCGGTGACGAGGTCGTTTCCGGCCGTAATATCCACACCGGCATCGGCATAGGTCAAACCGTTGTGTTTTGCTTGTTTGCTGCTGGCCATGCCGCTAGTTTGCCCCAAATTCGTGCTGAACTGATTTGTGGGCCTGTTAGCCCATTTTACCGGGCCAAATAAAGCCCGAATGGGCGTTATGGGGACAATTCTGAAAACTTATCTTCTGGCTGTTGTATTCAGCATACTGGCGAACGTGGCTTTTGCTGCGGGACCGGTCGAAACCAGCATTTTTGCAGTCCAGGGTGTTGATGTCGATCTGACTGATGTCGATGCAGATGCGGCGAAGACCAAGGCCCTGGTTGATGCCCAAATTAAGGCTTTCAAACTGCTTGCGGAAAGGCTCGGCAATCAGGCGATTGTTGATTCTGTTTCGCAATATGAAGCCAAAAAAGTGCTGCCCTACTTGAAGTCGCTTTCAATTGAAGAAGAGAGTGTCAGTCCAGGTCGATATAAAGGTAAGCTGACGGTACGGTTTTTACCCAATAAGATACGGGCACTCTACGGCGAGTTTGGCGTGAAAGTGGGCGGTGAGCAGGGTCCGAGTCTATTGATACTTGCCGTGTGGAAAGGTGCAGCAGGAGATTTGTTGTGGGAAGATAACCCATGGCGGCAAGCTTGGATCAACCTAAGAGCTGAACAGTCCCTCGTGCCAATCATTGTTCCATTGGGTGATTTTGATGACACCGAAATGATTTCTGTGATTGATGTTTTGAGCGAAGACGCCCTGAAAATTGAGGCCATTCGCAAGCGCTATGACGTAAAAAAAGTGATTGTTGCATTCGCGGAACCTGCGGAAAATGGTGCCATTCATGCGCGTATGTCCGGCGACTCCCCATTGGGCAAATTGAGTTTTGACAAGGTTTATGATGGTGAAACTGGTCGAGTGGAAGATTCAACTGCACTTGCAGCCCAGCGCTTTCACGATGTGATGGTTGAAAAATTCAAGTCAGGTGCGGCCAAAGTGGCGGCACAGGCTGCGGATCAGAAACGCCTGACTGAGGCCAATGCGCGCAAAACCTTGAATGTACGTGTCCCCTTTTCGGGTCCATCGGAATGGAACGGTTTGCGGTCGCGCATATTGTCAACGCCGGGTGTTACAGGGTTAGATGTTTCATCGTTGGGGGCGGATGGCGCCGAGGTTGCGTTGTCTTTTGTGGGGTCGCCGGAGGAAATGCAGTCGTCAATGCAAGCCAGCGGTTTGAACCTGTCCAACGAAAGTGGCAGCTGGCTGATTGCGCCTTTTTAGGGCTTCCGGATTTTGACTTTGTCGGCGTTCGTGGTCTACATGCAAGAATGGCTCACGCAAGTGACTGCTGCCACTACAGGAAACACGCCATGACACTTCAAAAACAAGCCGGCATCTGGGTATTGGCACTGTTCGCCTTCATTGCAGTGCTGTGGTTGCTGCAGGATATTCTTCTGCCATTTATCGCAGGTTTTGTGTTGGCGTATTTTCTTGATCCTGTGGCTGACAGGTTGGAGAAACTGGGGTTGCCGCGCATTGTTGCAACACTTGTGATTTTGACAATTGCTGTGTCAGCTGTGGTGGTTGCAGTCCTGATTGTAGCGCCAGTTCTGGCCGATCAAGCGGTAAAGCTGGCGGCAGATTTACCAGATTTGGTAAAGGCTTTGATTGCGCGGTTGGACGAAGTGACGCCGAAAAGCATCAAGGATGTTCTGGCCAGTGCAGGAGGGTCTACGTCCGGTTCACTTGGCGACATGGTTGGCAAGGCTACAGGATGGGTCGCTACCTTTATTCAATCGGTCTGGTCAGGTGGCATGGCGCTGGTAAACCTTGTCTCGCTCCTCGTAGTGACACCGATTGTGGCGTTTTACCTGCTGGCAGATTGGGACCATTTGGTGGCCAAGGTTGATAGCTGGGTACCGCGCGACTACGTGGAAGATGTAAGGGCGATTGCGCGGGATATTGACACGACAATGGCTGGCTTCATTCGCGGGCAGGGCACTGTGTGCCTGCTACTGGGGTTGTTCTACGCCATTGGATTATCCTTCGCCGGGTTGAAGTTCGGTCTGGCTATTGGCATGGGTGCGGGACTTCTGAGTTTCATCCCTTATGTGGGTGCTATTGTTGGTGGGGTGTTGGCAATTGGTATTGCATTGGTGCAATTCTGGCCGGACTATACCATGGTGCTTGTCGTCATCGGCATCTTTGCAGCGGGACAATTTCTGGAAGGCAACTTTCTTTCGCCAAAACTTGTTGGCGGTTCAATCGGGTTGCATCCGGTTTGGCTGATGTTTGCGCTGTTTGCATTCAGTCTGTTGTTTGGGTTTGTCGGGCTATTGCTGGCGGTACCGCTGGCTGCTGCCATGGGTGTTCTGGTGCGCTATGGCTTGTCGCGCTATTTGGGATCACGACTTTATACTGGTACACCCGAACCAGTTGCCATCAAGAAATCGCGTAGGGTCTAATTTTGGCCGAGCAACTGACGTTGGATCTGGGGCTTCGGCCTGCGCTGGGTCGGGATGATTTTCTTGTGGCCACCTCCAATGCGGCGGCTGTTGCGCTGATTGACCAATGGCCGAATTGGCCTTCCCATGCCGCAGTATTGGTAGGGTCGCCCGGATCAGGCAAGAGCCATTTGGCGGAGGTGTGGCGGCAGGTCTCCGGCGCTCAAGTCGTCGCTGGTCGGTTGCTCACGGTTGAAGCGGTTCCCACATTGTTGCGGGATCATGCTTTGGTTGTTGAAGATTTGACCGCGGGCGAGGTGTTGGAACATGCGTTATTCCATCTACTCAATTTTACGCGGCAGATGTCGGGGCATATATTGTTTACGACGGTCAATTGGCCCTTGCAGGGCGTTGTTCTTCCTGATTTGGCATCGCGGCTGAATGCCCTGACTGTGGCCCATATCCTGCCGCCAGATGATGACTTGCTGCGCGGGGTTTTGGTGAAGCTGTTTGAAGACCGCCAGATTGCAGTGGATGAGGCTTTGATTGGTTATCTTGTGACGCGGATGCCACGGTCGCTTGATATGGCGCGCCTGCTTGTTGCACGGATTGATGTCATGGCTTTGGAGCAGCGAGTTGAAGTGACGCGTGTGTTTGCAGGAAAGGTTTTGGCAGAATTGGAAAGCCCCGATTTACTTTGATCAGGAATGTGCTTGGCGCATTCACAAAATCGTCATGTAGGCGTAGTCTAATTCAGTATCATGAATGATTTTTCAGAAGCACGCGTCACGTTAGAGTCCCCATCCCGGTTTTTTAATCGGGAATTAAGCTGGCTTGATTTCAATTTGCGCGTTCTGGCCGAGGCCCGAAATCCGGATCACCCTCTGTTGGAAAGGGTGCGGTTTCTATCAATTTCCGGGTCCAATCTGGACGAATTCTTTATGGTCAGGGCCGCAGGCCTTGTCGGGCAATTGAGGGAGCAAGTGCAGGAGATCAGCCAGGACGGGTTGAACCCCGCTGAACAATTGGCACTGATCCGCACGCAAACCTTGCAGCTGATGGCAGAACAAGATGTGCGCTGGCTACAGTTGCGGGACGAACTTGACGAGAACGGCATTCACCTGATTGAAGCTCATGACCTAACCGTTGAGGACCATGCTTTTCTGGATCAACGGTTTCTTGAACAGATATTGCCCGTCGTTACACCAATTGCAATTGACCCGGCCCATCCGTTTCCGTTTATTCTGAACCGGGGATTTGTTCTTGCGGCGGAACTTAAAAATCGTAGTGACAGCAATATCATGCGCGCTCTACTTCCTATTCCGCACCAGCTTGAACGATTTGTTCGGCTGCCCGGAGTTGCGACTCGGTTTATTACGCTGGAAAACATGCTGGCGCTTTTTCTGCCGCGTTTGTTTCCCGGTTATGAAGTTGTGGGTGACGGATTGTTCCGTGTTATCCGTGACAGTGATCTTGAAGTTGAAGAAGAAGCTGAAGATCTCGTCCGGGTGTTTGAAAGTGCTTTGAAGCGCCGCCGGCGGGGCATTGTCATCCGGATGGAGGTTGACACCAACAGCCCACGCAGCTTGATTGAATTCATTGCAGCGGAAATGGAAGTGTCGCCCGATATTGTCGTGGAGACGAAAGGTTTGGTGGGATATGCCGATGCAGCGAGGCTCATTCTGGATGAACGGCCAGACCTGAAATTCAAGCCATTTGTGGCTCGGTTTCCCGAGCGGGTGCGTGATCATGGCGGGGATATTTTTGCGGCCATACGTCAAAAGGATTTCATCGTTCACCACCCTTTTGAGTCTTTCGATGTTGTCGTGCAGTTTATCAGGCAAGCGGCTTCGGACCCGGATGTTATATCGATCAAGCAGACGCTGTATCGCACGTCCCGGAATTCACCGATTGTTGCGGCTCTGGCCAAAGCCGCAGAGGCTGGAAAATCAGTGATGGCGCTGGTTGAACTAAAGGCGCGGTTTGACGAGGAAGCCAATATACAATGGGCGCGGGACCTGGAGCGGGCCGGCGTGCAGGTGGTGTTTGGTTTTCGCGAATTGAAAACCCATGCCAAGGTGTCAATGGTGTCACGGCGCGAAGGCGGGGCAGTTCGCACTTATGTGCATTTTGGTACCGGCAACTATCACCCTATTACCGCCAAAATATATACGGACCTTTCGTTCTTCACCTGTGACCCGGCATTGGTGCGGGATGCGGCGCGGCTCTTCAATTTTATTTCAAGCTATGCGCAGCCGCAAGAGCTTGAGCGCATTTCGCTGTCTCCCATGAATCTGAAGTCAAAGCTGCTGGAAAATATTGCCGACGAAATAGAACATTCCAAAGCAGGTCGTGTCGGGCAAATTTGGGCAAAGATGAATTCATTGGTCGACCCCGATGTTATTGATGCACTTTACGAGGCTTCAATGGCGGGTGTGCAGATTGACCTTATTGTACGTGGCATATCCTGTTTGCGACCGGGCGTGCCCGGTTTGTCTGAAAACATTCGTGTCAGAAGCATCATTGGGCGTTTTCTCGAGCACTCCCGTATTGTGTGTTTTGGCAATGGCCATGCGCTGCCACATCCATCGGCCAAGGTTTACATTGGTTCTGCCGATTGGATGCCGCGTAATTTGCAGCGCCGGGTGGAAACCCTGATCCCGATCGAAAATCCCACAGTCCATGACCACGTGCTTGACCAGATTATGGTCGCCAATTTGCGTGATAACCAACAAAGCTGGCAATTGCAGGCTGATGGGAGTTCACGCCGCGTTGAACCTTTGCCTGGTGAAGAGCCATTCAATTCCCACCAATACTTCATGAACAATCCTTCGCTGTCTGGACGTGGGCGCTCACTTGAGAGTAGTGTGCCGCCGAAGTTACCGCATGTTCGAAAAAAGGCAGTAAAACACAAGTGAGTTGGCATACCGGGTTCCGTATGGAACCACCCAAGTACCGTCCTGTCGCCGTGGTGGACATTGGTTCGAACTCTGTTCGTCTTGTGGTGTATGACGGTCTGCGCCGTTCCCCCACGCCAGTGTTCAATGAGAAGATTCTCTGCGGTCTTGGCAAAGGCATTGCCATCACCGGAAAGCTTGACGCGACTGCCATGGTGCGTGCGACGGCAGCGTTGAAACGTTTTCGGGCTTTGGCCAAGCAGATGGGCTGCCATGAAGTTTACGCGGTGGCAACAGCTGCGGCACGGGAAGCCAGCAACGGCCCTGATTTCATTGAGCAAGCTGAAAAGTCTCTGGGTGCAGGGATCGATATTCTTACCGGCAAGGAAGAGGCGCGTTATGCAGCTTTGGGCGTTATGGCCGGCATTCCTGAAGCAGATGGCATTGTTGGTGATCTGGGTGGCGGGTCGCTCGAACTCATTGATGTCAAGGAGAGTAAATTATTCGATGGTGTTACGCTGCCTTTGGGACCGTTGCGCCTGATTGACATGTCTGGTGACAACATGGGCAGGGCGCGCAAACTTGTGGATGAATATCTGCATGATACGAAAGTCTTGGAATCGCTGAAAGGCCGCTCGTTCTACGCAGTGGGTGGAACATGGCGCAATCTAGCGCGTGTTCATCTGGCTCACGCCGGCTATCCATTACACGTGTTGCATCAATATACGATGACGCGGCAGCAGGCCAAGTCAATTGCAGAACTGGTGTCTGGCATGTCGAGTTCGGCAATGAAGGACGTCAAGGACGTATCGAAATCCCGTTCCAACACCATGCCATATGGCTCAATGGTGCTTGAGCGCCTGATTGAGATTGGAAAGCCAAAAGACATTGTGTGTTCGGTCTATGGTGTGCGGGAAGGCTACCTTTACGCCAAGCTGCCGCGCAAAAAGGCCAAACTTGATGCGTTACTGTCATCTTGCTGGGATTTTGCGCGGCGTTATGCGCGTTCACCGGAACACGAACTGGAGCTTTGTGATTGGACTGACCAGCTGTTTGGCGGAAGAGGTTTTAAGGAAACGCCAGAGCAGCAACGCTTGCGCTATGCCGCGTGTTTGCTCGCCGATATCGGCTGGCGGGCCCATCCGGATTATCGTGCCGATCGTTCCATGAGCATGATTTCGCAGGCGGCATTTGTAGGGATTGATCATCCTGGCCGCGTGTTTCTGTCGTTGACGATTTTCTACCGCTATGAGGGGGAGGTGATGAAAGATGACCTCACCCGGTTGTTGAGTGAAGAACATATGGAACGGGCGCATTTGCTGAGTTCGATTTTCAGGTTGGCCTATATCCTGTCTGCAGCAATGCCTGGGATGTTGCCACGAATCGGATTGTCGTTGGAAACAAGCAAGGCGCTCACGCTAACTCTGCCCAGCAAGTTGAAAGACTTGATGGGAGAGCGGGTGGAGAAACGCCTGGCGAGTCTGGCGTTTGAAATGGGGCGGACGCCGCGGGTTGTGATTGGCGGAGAGAAGTAACTCAACCTTACACAAAT
>JANMEM010000265.1:0-4158 GCA_031376985.1 Hyphomicrobiales bacterium | reverse complement strand
TTTGCGCCGTCCTTGTTTGTTGATGTCGAACCAGCATCTACCGTCGTGCAGGAAGAAATATTTGGCCCCGTGGCTGTTGCCATGACATTCCGCACACCGGAGGAAGCTGTGCAGCTTGCCAATCACACGCGTTATGGGCTTGCTGCAACGATATGGTCTGAAAATATCAATGTGGCGCTGGATACCGCCGCCCGCATGAAGGCCGGAGTGGTGTGGGTGAATTCGACCAACCTGTTTGATGCTGCTGCTGGGTTTGGTGGTTACAAGGAAAGTGGATTTGGCCGTGAAGGTGGCAGGGAGGGCATGTATGAGTACATAACCAAAGATTGGCTGAAAGCGTTGCCAGATGTCGTTGAAACATCCGCAAATCTTTCGGCACTTCCTGCGGAAAAATCAGGACCCCAGCATATCAACCGGACTGCGAAGCTGTTCATTGGCGGCAAGCAGGTGCGGCCAGATTCGGGCTATAGCTATTCTGTTTACAATGCCAAGGGAGTGAGCATTGGCGAGGCGGGGTTCGGCAACCGCAAGGACATTCGTAACGCTGTGGAAGCGGCACTGAAAGCATCCGCATGGGGTGGGGCCACTGCTCATAGCCGCGCCCAGGTTCTTTACTATATCGGTGAAAATCTTTCTGCCCGCGCCAGAGAGTTTGCAGAACGTCTTGTCGCCATGGGTCACAAGAACAAGTCGGCGAGAGATGAAGTTGAACTCTCTGTCCGGCGCATTTTCTACTACGCCGCGCAAGCCGACAAGTATGATGGGCGCGTACACTTAACGCGGTCCCGAAATGTTACGTTGGCAATGAACGAGCCCTTTGGTGTAATGGGTATCCAATGCCCAGATGCAGCACCACTTCTGGCGTTTATATCACTGGTCATGCCTGCCATCGCCATGGGCAATCGCGTGGTGGTGGTTCCGTCAGCACTTCAACCCCTCGCGGCAACTGATTTCTATCAAGTGTTGGAAACATCTGATTTGCCGGACGGCGTGGTCGATATTGTTACAGGTGATCGGAAGGAGTTGTCAAAGACGCTGGCCGAGCATGATGACGTTGCATCATTCTGGTATCATGGTGCGGCAAATGATTGTGCCGCAGTCGAGAAAGCTTCAGCGGGAAATCTGAAAAGCACCTGGACCAATCAGGGGAAAGCCATTGACTGGAAGAATGATGAACAAGCCCAGGGCGCGGACTATCTGCGCCATGCTACCCAGATCAAAAATATCTGGATTCCCTATGGAGAGTGACTTTGCATTGCTACAGCGCGAGTGTTTTGGTTGTTGGCAGCCCGGGGATGTTTGTGTGTCGGTCGCTTGCGGTTGCAATGGCTATTTCGCTGCGACCATGGAATGTTCTCCAAAAAGTTGCCCAACCAGCTGACCCTGAGTTGCTGGCCTGTAGTTCATTGTAGTTTGCCTCTTTGTTGGCAAACGCATTTATATTGGAAGGCACCCAGATCAGCGGAGAAATGAAATTCTCCGTTGTGTCCCCCATGTTTCCCTGAAATGCGGTTTTGACGGCAGACCGAAGTCTTTTCGATTGTTGTTCAACTTTTGTCATTTGATTTTGTGTGATACGACCGTCCAGCATGATGGGCAGCATTCGGAGAAACCGCAGCACATAGACATAGGACGAGTCGGCATGTGCAGCGATAAGCGCTTCGTTGATGGCATCGCGCACAGGATCTGCTTCTACTGTGTCAGACAAGAGTGACGTCAGAACAATCCCGAAGGCATTGAGCGCGGTCACACACTCAGCAATCTCCACCATGTTGCATATGAAAAGAAATCGGTCGCCTTTTGGAAATTTTTCGAAGTAGTGCGCGTCATAAATTTGAGTGAGTCGTTCAACTGTTGCGCTTGGTCCCAGTTTTTGACCGTTGGTTTTGAGTTCGTTGAACATTTTCTCGTATGGGAAGCCATCAGCGTCAACCATTGTACTGGAACACAGCGCAAACTTTGAAACGCTTCGCAATTCATGAAGGGTTTCAATCATGCACATATAACAGGAATCAAATGCAATGATGTCGAATGTGGTTTGCTGTGAGGCTTTGGAACTGGTCACCAGCACATCGGCGAAAGCCTTCATGTTTGCACCGGCGCGTTGGACGCCAGCTTTTTGCTGTTCGTCCAGCATAACCAAACCACCGCCGTGACCCCAGAAGATCAACAATTTCTGTAGTGGAGTTTCGCCTGCTGAATGACTTTGAAAATGCTCATTTGCAATTCCCAATATCTGTTCAAATACCTCCGGGTCGCTGACATTCTCATCTTTCGTCGCAAAGCCTTGTGAGGCGAAAGGTGTTTCCGCTGCTCCGGGGGCCAAAAAATATTGCAGCGTATTGCGTGCGTCACGACCATCCACGTCAGGATCAGTGACTTTGTCGAGCATGATATAAGTGCAAATATTATCCAGACGCACCGCCTTTTCTATGGCGTGGATATTTTCAGTGGCCTTGTCCGAAAGTTCATTCTGGGCCGACATATAGAGCATGACATGTGTGGAAGCTGCGAGGACCATGAAGCACCTTTATTGTTAAGGAACAAAGCCAAATTCTTGAAGGCGGCTGAGATAGACTGTTGGCAAAAAAGCAGACCTATTTTGCAAACATTTTTGTGCATCAGCTGAAACACTTTGCAGGTTCGACAACAAGGAACTGCAGTCTTTCTCTTTGATACCGCTCGATTGTGAGGTGTACCAACTGAGAGCTTGTATGCGCACAGAAGTTTCGTTCAACACAGTTGTAGAGCTGCCGATGAAACTGCGTCGCTTGAAGAATTCTGCTTTTGCGTGTGCGATCACGCAAGCTGCCTGCAAGTGTGTTAGAACGCCTGCTGCAACGGCGTTGTTGGCGTGGTATCTGATGTCAACCATTGCGTCCGTCAGTGGCAGCCAACTGGTTTCTGGCGGGCCGTGGAGGACTGCAACCTCGTCGTCGTCGTTCAGTCTTCCGGTCGCGAAATCTTCGTAGACTTCACCGTATCCCATCATGCCTTGATGGTTGAGTTCGGCTGCGCGCAATGCGCCCATGCTTGATGCCCCGATCACGGGTATGCCACAGGAGATTGCCCACATTATTTCCTTGTGCCACACGGAAGGGCCGCTCTCGAAGACACCATCAACAAGCACGATGAGTTCTGCCCTGTCACTCACGGCGCATGTGATATCTCCCATCGCTGCGGGGCCTCTGAATTCAGCGGGGCACAATTTTTGGGCAGCGGCATGCTTGAGTGTGGGACCCAGGAAAACGATCGTTTTGCCACGTGTGGTCATGCGAATATCTGTTCAGAAACATATTGTGGCTCTCTGAAGTCGTCAGCGTCTGGCGTATCCAATAATTCGGGAATGATGACTTTGATCACAGCTACGGGCTCATGCTCTTGCGACAAGCGTACCACTGTGATGTTTTCTCTTCCGGACATTTTGAGTCGTTCCAAGGCTTCACGCAGTGCTGCCTCAGGAGCTGAGAACTGGAGATTGTTGTGTTGAAATCTTTTCTTCCGAGGTGATTGGGATGTCAGCCACTTTCGGTTTTCAACGATGGCTGCATAGCGTTCACCGTAATCTGTCCAATCCAGATCATCACGACTTCCGGCAATGTACGTCAATCTTATTTGCACAGCTTCAGTCAGCGCCTTCATCAGTGCTGTGCGCGATGAAAGCGACGAGGCGGCGCCCTGCACATAAGCTGTGTTGGCATGTGGAGCGTCGTCAAGAATTTCCGCAAGATAACATGGAATATCAGATGACCCGGTCATGTCCCAGATCAAGACTTCAAGATCAGCGCGATGGATTGAAGCAAGAAGTGAGTCTATTTCTGGATCGTTGATCGTATGGTGATTGACCAACGTCATCTCACGTTGGTCGTCGTCAAGATTATTCCAGGTATTGTGGCAGTCACGTTCCACCACTTCGTGCAACCCATGAAGGATGGCACGGGTTTCGTCAAAATCAGCCGCCAAACCAGTGGCACCAAATTGCAGCGGGCGTGGATGCTTGCGGGCCTCAACACTGAAATCCATTGAAATCACTTGCCAGGGCACCAGAACAGGTTGCTTTGATTGAACATGGAAGCCTTGCACCCAGTCAAATGTTTCCTGCCTCATGTCGATTGACGGGTCGAAGCCGCCCAATTTTTCAGGATCCAAAGCAGAGCC
>JANMEM010000220.1:0-3165 GCA_031376985.1 Hyphomicrobiales bacterium | reverse complement strand
CTTGCTGGCAACGACTTCATCATCGCGGGTAATGGCGCTGATCTGATCATTGGCGGTCTGGACAACGATACGGTGAGTTATGAAACCGCAACCACGGGCGTCTTCGCCAACCTCGCCACAGGTGTTGGGGCAAATGGTGGCGTGTTGCAGGAAATCGAGAACCTCACGGGTTCAGCCTTCGGTGATGTGTTGATGGGCAGCATCACGGGCAACACCTTGAAGGGCGGCGCTGGCAATGACTTCATCGTTGGCAACAACGGCTCTGACGCCCTGTTCGGCGGGGCCGACAACGACACCTTCCGCTTCGATACAGCAATAATAGGCAACGACGACATCGCCGACGTCGTTGCCAATGCCGACAAGATCTCCTTCGGCAATCTGGCGGCAACGAGTTTCGGTCAGCTACACATTCTGAATAACGGCACGACTAACGTGACGGTGCAGATCATAGGGCAATCGATTGTGGTGCAAGGCGTCAGCAACATCTCACTGACGGCAACCGACTTCTTGTTTGTGTGACAATGAAATTCCCACACGGGGACTGGCCTTTCGATCGTAGAGTGGTGTAGGAGGGGCTGGAAAAGGTGCCGCCCTGAAAAATGAAACTGTTTTCCTGGTGCCGGAACAGTGCCGGGAGGCTTCCATTGCTTGATTCTGAGTCACAGGAATTTGCGCCCAATTCCTTGGGCTATGAGCAAAATCCAATGATCAAGGCCAGTGGCTTCAGGGAATATGACGCGCGCTGGCTTTTTGAAAAAGAAATCAATCTTGCAGGAGTCCAAGTTGTCGGACTTTCACTGGGCACAATGATCAGGGAACGTGGAATCCCACCCCGTATTGTTGTGGGCCATGATTACCGCAGTTACTCCTCCGCCATCAAATATGCACTCACCTCCGGTCTCATGGCGGCAGGCTGCGAGGTTCACGATATCGGAATGTGCACCACTCCTATGGCCTACTTTGCGCAGTTTGATCTCGACATTCAGTGTGTTGCAATGGTCACGGCTTCGCACAACGAGAACGGTTGGACGGGCATAAAAATGGGGTTGAAGCGCCCCCTGACATTTGGGCCGGATGACATCAATGACCTGAAGCAGAAGGCCATGAAGGGTGGCTGGCATAGCTCTTCAGGCGGCGGTCTGGTTCTCGTCAGCAATTTCTATGATCGCTATCGTTCAAATCTCACCTCAGACAAAGCACTGGCGCGAAAGCTGCGTGTCGCCGTGGTATGTGGCAATGGCACCGCTGGTGCTTTCGCGCCGCAAATTCTGCGCGACATTGGCTGTGAGGTCGTCGAAATCGATTGCACTCTTGATTTCAATTTTCCGAATTACAATCCAAATCCAGAAGACATGGTAATGCTCAATGTCATGCGCGAAGCAGTCAAGACCCATAGGCTGGATTTGGCTTTTGGTTTTGATGGAGACGGCGACCGCTGCGGCGTGGTGGACAATGAAGGACAGGTTATTTTTGCAGACAAGCTTGGCCTCATGTTGGCGCGGGATATTGCAGTCCAAATTCCACATGCGAAATTTGTCGTGGATGTAAAATCAACAGGCCTGTTCAAAACCGATCCGATTCTGCTGCAACATCGTGCAAGTGTTGACTATTGGAAAACCGGCCACTCCTACATCAAACAACGCACTACAGAATTGCAGGCTGTGGCCGGCTTTGAAAAATCCGGCCACTTTTTCTTCTGTCCGCCTTTCGGCCATGGCTATGATGACGGCATCGTGTCTGCCATCGCGGTATGCCATATGTTGGATCGTACACCACATTTAACCTTGGCTGAGATGTATGGAAATCTGCCTTTAAGCTATTCGACCCCGTCGATGTCTCCGCATTGCGATGATGACAAAAAATATGGCGTGCTCGAAAGGTTGACAAAAAAAATCAGAGAGGACGCGGCTGCAGGAATGCACATTGCTGGCGGTGCAATTTCAGAGATCAATACAATCAATGGCGTCCGTTTTGGTTTCCCCGATAGCAGCTGGGGCTTGGTCAGAGCATCGTCAAACAAGCCGGAATTGGTAGTTGTCTGCGAAAGCCTGAAATCCGAACAGCAAATGCGCAATATTTTCGCTTACATCAGAAGCCTGCTTGACCACGAACCAGACGTTGGCGCATTCAACCAGATGATATGAGCAGCAATACGGTGAATCAGCCCCAAGCCAATTCAAAGTCAGGTTTGCAAACCAAAGGCAAAGTTATCGTGCTCGGCTCCATTGCAACGTCGCTCACGAATTTCAGGGCGGACCTTATCAGGGAACTGATTGCACGTGATTACTCCGTTGTGGCCGCTGCACCTGGCATGGATGCTGATTCAGCAAGCAACCTAATGACCTTGGGTGCGACAGCAAAATCCGTCGCATTGTCACGCACAGGCATGAACCCACTATCGGATATCGGCGGACTTTATCAGCTTTGGAAATTCTTGCGCCGCGAACGCCCCATTGCAATTCTGTCCTACACCGCAAAACCGGTGGTCTATGGCATGTTGGCGGCTTGGGTTGCATGTGTTCCCATCCGTGCAGCACTCATCACCGGATTGGGATATTCCTTTACCGAAGGCAATGAACCCAAAAGGCGATTGGCACGCCTTGCTGCCAAACTGCTCTATCGCCTCGCCCTGCCCCGCGCCACGGCTGCGATATTTCAAAACCCGGATGACCGGAAGCTCTTCGTGGAACTTGGTCTCTTGCCACAGAAAACGCCCTCAGGCGTGGTCAATGGATCAGGGGTCAACCTTGCCAGATACGCCGTGGTACCGCTTCCAGAAAGGCCTGTATTCCTGATGATCGCCCGCTTCATCAAAGACAAGGGGATCCGCGAATTTGCAAAAGCTGCGGTAGAGTTAAAGACGTCCAATCCCGAAGCGCGGGTGCTGTTGGTGGGCTGGAGAGATACGTCGCCAGACAGTGTGAGCGAGGCAGAGGTGAGCAGCTGGGTAGCTGCCGGCATCGAAAATCTGGGGCGGCTGACCGATGTTCGTCCGGCCATTGCAGCAGCATCAGTTGTGGTCCTTCCGTCCTACCGGGAGGGCACGCCAAGATCAGTGTTGGAAGGAATGTCCATGGGCCGCGCCATCATAACGACTGATGTGCCGGGTTGTCGGGAGACTGTGGAGCATGGCGTGAATGGGCTTCTTGTGGCACCGCGCAACAG
>JANMEM010000152.1:0-1811 GCA_031376985.1 Hyphomicrobiales bacterium | reverse complement strand
CGCGACGGCAAGACCAATGGCGTGTTCTTCCGCACCATCACGTCTGATGCCCTGCAAGGTACGGCGGCTGCCAAATATGCTCTCGACAAGGGCCTCAAGAAGATTGCCATCGTCCACGTCAACAACGACTTCGGTGTGAATCTCGAAAAGGAATTTGAGACAGCTTATAAAAAGCTGGGTGGCACGATCACGTCTGTCACAGCCTATAACGAGAAACAGTCAAGCTACGCCTCCGAAGCAACGGCTGCCATGAAGGATTCACCGGAAGCCCTCTATCTCATCAGCTATCCTGTCGATGGCGCAACCATCGCCCGAGCCTGGATTTCCGGTGGTGGCCCAGCCAGGTTTCTGTTGAACGATGGCATGAATTCTGAGGATTTCATCAAGGCCGTTGGAGCCCAGTATCTCAATGAGGCCTATGGTACTTCTTCAGGCACTGCCGAAACGGCCTCCACAAAATATTTCTACAGCAACTACGAGGCGTTTTCCGGCGGCATCAAGCCTGATGCACCAGCCGCAGACCGCTCCTATGATGCTGGTGCGATTGCGGCGCTGGCCATTGCCATTGCCGGAAAGCCCGACCCAGCTGCCATCAAGGCTGCCATACCGAAAGTCGTGGCTGCTGATGGTACGCCGATCCATGCCGGCAAGGACGAGTTTGTCAAAGCCTTGGGCTTGATCAAGGAAGGCAAGCCCATCCGCTATGAAGGCGTCATTGGCCCAATCTCGTTCGACCAGTATGGCGACATCACGGGACCTTTCCGTCTGTGGCAAATCCAGGAAGGCCAGGTCAAGACGGTTGGCGAGATGAGTGTTGATGAGGTCAACAAGATCAAGGCTTCGATCAACTAATCAGTTGAATCACAAAGTCGGCCTCCGCGGTGGCTGAATCCACCGCGGACTGTCTGGAGGCCACATGCCCTCACTTGATGACAAAATGACTCCCACTCACAGTTTGCGCTTTGATGGCTTCAAAGTCCCACGCAATGCCAAGCCCTGCTTCGTTTGACGGAATGGCATGACCTGCTTCGATCTGCATGGGCGCTGTCGTGAGTGAATCAAGCTGCGGGATATATTCAACCCAGCGTGCGTTGGGCACCGCAGCGCACAGCGACACATGCAGCTCCATCAGGAAGTGCGGGCACACCGGAACATTGAAACATTCCGCCATGTGCGCCACTTTCAGCCACGGTGTGATGCCGCCCACGCGCGCCACGTCCACCTGCACAATGGAGCAGGCTCCTTGCTGCAAGTATTCGCGGAAATGCAGAGGGCTGTAGAGGCTTTCGCCGATGGCCACCGGCAAGGTGGTGCTTTGTGACAGCCGGACATGGCCCATCAGGTCATCAGCGGTCAAGGGTTCTTCGAGCCAGGCAATATCCAGCGGGGTCAGGCAGCGGGCGCGGCGAATGGCTTCATCTACGGTAAATCGCTGGTTGGCATCCGTCATGATTTCAAAGGCGGGGCCAACAGCCTTGCGCACGGCTTCGAGCCGCGCCACATCCTCAGACACATGGGGCCGCCCGATCTTGATTTTTGATCCACCAAAACCACGAGCCTTCGCTTCCAGCGCATCATCTACCAGTGCAGCCGTTTCAATATGCAACCAGCCACCTTCGGTCGTATAGAGCGGTATGCGGGTTTGAGCGCCTCCTGCCATACGGTGCAATGGCTCGCCATGGCGGCGGCATTTCAAGTCCCAAAGGGCCGTGTCAATTGCGGCCAGCGCCAGCGACGTGATGGCACCCACCGACGTGGCATGTGTGAGAAACAAAAGATCGCGCCAGATGCGCTCAATCTCTGACGCCTCG
>JANMEM010000142.1:0-1732 GCA_031376985.1 Hyphomicrobiales bacterium | reverse complement strand
CTGTTGTCAAGCGTATCAACGAGCAATGTGCCCAAGACCACACCCAGAATTGTTCCTGAACCTCCAAATATGTTGACGCCCCCCACAACCACTGCCGCTATTGATTTCAACTCAAAACCCAGGCCCGCGACAACTGTGATATTTCCGAACTTTGCCAGAAAGATCAACCCCGACAATCCCGCCAGGGCGCCGCTCAAAGTGAATGCTGTAAACACAACACGGGCTGAGTTTATGCCGGACATGACTGCAGCATCAGGGTTGGAGCCAACGGCATAGAGCTTTCTCGCTACACGCAAACGCGACAAGGCGAGGCCGAATATTACTGCTGCAATGAGTGCCACAACAACCGTTGCCCGGACTTCAAAGCTTCCAATGGAAAACAATACCGCCTGCGGAAATTCAACAATCCAACTTGGCAAACTGTCTGTTGTGATGGTCCGTGCATCGGAATACTCAACAAGAAATGTCCGGAACAGTGCCAGTGTTCCGAGTGTGGTGATGATTGAGGGTACACGGCCATAGGCAACGAGTGCGCCGTTGATTGCACCGCTCATGGCACCCATAAACAATGCCAGGAGCAAGGTTGAGAACGGGCCAAACCCCTGGTGTGCACCCAAAAAATCACCAACGAGATAGGCAACGATGCCGACCATGGACCCCACAGAAAGATCCACATTGCGGGTCATCACCACCATGGCCTGGCCAATGGCAATGGGCAGAATTACTGCTGCACTGGTGGCAATGCGGTTGAACATGCGCGGGGAGAAATAATTTTCAATTTGCGATGAGAAAAACAACACCACCATTGCCAGAACAATTGCGAGTGCAATGACACGTAACGTTTGTGGATGAATGCCTCGCAAACTGCTCATCATGATGCAAGTGCCTCAATGTCAGTCTGCCCCGTAGCCAGCGCCATGATGCTTTCCTGGGTTGCGCCGGCGATGTCGAAGATTCCCATTTGTCGCCCCTCACGCATCACCAATATTCGGTCCGCTAGTGCCAGCACTTCAGGCAGATCGGAGGAGATGACAACAACAGCCACACCTTGTTTGGCCAATTCACGGATGATGTTGTGAACCTCAGCCTTGGCGCCCACGTCTACACCACGGGTTGGTTCATCGAATATCAGGATGCGCGGTTTTGTTTCCAGCCATTTTGCCAGCATAACCTTCTGCTGATTGCCACCTGACAGCTTTCCCACCTCCATTATCACATTCGGGGAACGAATGGAAAGCTGGTCGCGATAACCTTCGGCCATGGCATTTTCTGCTTTTCGGTCAATCAGGCCAAAGCGACTGAGAAATTTTTTCAAGTTCGGCAGGGACGCGTTGGCAACAATCGGCATGGTCATCGCAAGTCCCAGTTTGCGGCGATCTTCGGAGACATAGGCAATGCCGAGTTCCATGGCGCGTTGTGGTGAAGTAACAGTGCAGTCTTTACCATTGATATTGATCATACCACTGTGGGCGGGCTCAACGCCAAAAAGCGCAAGGCCTACATCTGTGCGCTTGGACCCGATGAGCCCGGCAAAGCACAGCACTTCGCCGCGATGCAAATCGAATGTGACATTGTCAAAAACTCCTTCGCGTCCGAGGTTTTGAACTGAAAGGAGCTTAGCGCCATGATCGTTTGCTGCCTTCTTCGTTGCAAACTGATCGATGGCGCGACCGACCATGTCGCGGACCATGCTACTTTGCGTAACTTCCGTCACAGATTTGGTTGAAATATG
>JANMEM010000141.1:0-2472 GCA_031376985.1 Hyphomicrobiales bacterium | reverse complement strand
AGCAGCGAGCGACGGGTCAACAGACCCGTTTTACGAGACGTCATGGTTTTCCTCCGTTGGTTTGGCCTGTTTGTGAGTTCCGTCGCATCACGGCAGGCCAGCCATGGCGAAGGGTTTTCGGCGCGGTTGCGCGAAGTACGTCAGGGATTCCACAGATGGTAAGCCTCAAAACAGGCATTGCAGCAATTCTCCCAAGCCACCCTTGAGGGTGATCTATTCTTGATTTTGAATTAGACTACATAATGTATTTCGAGAATGCAAATGTTTCGTATTGATTTTCTGCGGAAATCTTCAAACCTGCAAAAACTCTCATTGGAAGTTGCGTCGCGGCCCGATATGCCAGTAGGGAAAAACGGAATGAAACATGTCAAACACACCTATGCTGGATCAGATCGAATATCCGGCTGACCTCCGGAAGCTGCCGGACCAAGAACTGCCCCAAATCGCGATGGAATTGCGGCAAGACCTCATTGAGCAGGTGTCGAAAACGGGCGGGCATCTAGGCGCTGGACTGGGGGTGGTGGAACTCACAATTGCATTGCACCATACATTCGACACTCCCGACGACCGCATAATCTGGGACGTGGGCCACCAAGCCTACCCGCACAAACTGCTGACGGGCCGCCGCAAAAGCTTTCACACCCTGCGCCAGGAAGGCGGACTTTCAGGTTTCACCCGGCGGGTTGAAAGCGAATATGACCCCTTTGGCGCCGCCCATTCTTCAACCTCGATTTCGGCGGGCCTTGGCATGGCCGTGGCACGGGACTTGTCAGGCGGCAACAACCACGTCATCGCGGTCATCGGTGATGGTGCAATGTCGGCGGGCATGGCCTTTGAGGCTCTCAACAATGCCGGAGCAATGAAGGCCCGGCTGATCGTCATTCTCAACGACAACGACATGTCCATTGCCAATCCTGTGGGTGCGCTCAGCGCCTATCTCGCAAAATTGGCATCCGGTCGCGCCTATCAAAATACGCGCGATGTGGCCAAGCGCATTTCAGCCAAATTCGGCAAGAAGATTGATCGTTCAATCAAACGCGCCGTAGGCCACGCGCGTGGCTTTGTCACTGGCGGCACCATGTTTGAAGAACTGGGCTTCTTCCACATCGGCCCTATTGACGGTCATAGCTTTGACGACCTTCTGCCGGTTTTGCGCAATGTGCGCGACCACACTTCAGGCCCCGTGTTCATCCACGTTCGCACGCAAAAAGGCAAAGGCTACGCGCCAGCCGAAAGTGCTGCCGACAAATATCACGGCGTCAACAAGTTCGACGTGATCACCGGTGCCCAGTCCAAACCCAAATCCAACGCGCCGAGCTATACCAAGGTGTTCGGCGAGGCATTGGTGCAGGAAGCAAGGCTTGACGACAGGATCGTAGGCATCACAGCTGCCATGCCATCCGGCACCGGCATCGATATGCTGGAAAAAGTTTTACCCCACAGGGTTTTTGATGTGGGCATTGCAGAACAACATGCGGTGACGTTCGCCGCAGGAATGGCGACCGAAGGCTACAAACCTTTCGTAGCGATCTATTCCACCTTCCTCCAGCGGGCCTATGATCAGGTGGTTCACGATGTATCGCTGCAAAAACTGCCTGTAAGGTTCCCGATAGATCGGGCAGGCTTCGTGGGTGCTGATGGCCCAACGCACTGCGGCGCTTTTGACACGACCTATCTCGCCACACTTCCCAACATGGTAGTCATGGCAGCCGCTGATGAGGCCGAACTCAAGCACATGGTGCGAACCGCCGCCGCATATGATGAAGGCCCAATCAGCTTTCGTTATCCGCGTGGCGATGGTGTTGGTACCGAGATGCCGGAACGTGGCCAATTGCTCGACATTGGTAAAGGTCGCATCGTCAAAGAGGGAACCCGCGTTGCAATTCTGTCCTTCGGCACCCGACTGGCTGCAGCCCTGGACGCAGCGCGCGAATTGGACCAGCAGGGATATTCCACAACCGTCGCCGATGCCCGCTTTGCCAAACCGCTTGACCACGAACTGCTCAAACGCCTCGCAACCCAACACGAACTTCTCATCACAGTGGAAGAAGGTGCCGTTGGCGGCTTCGCCTCCCACGTTTTGCAAGCCCTCGCAACCCAGGGGCTGTTGGACAACGGTCTGAAAATCCGTCCACTGGTATTGCCTGACGTCTACATGGAACAGGCCAGTCCTGAAGTGATGTACAAGCGCGCAGGGCTGGACGCTTCAGGCATTGTTGCATCCGCATTATTGGCGCTCAAGGCCAGGCCATGACACACCAAGCTCTGGTTTACGCCCGTGGAAACCGCTAAGGGAGCTGCCATGTCAATTGATCATGAAGATGCAGCCTGGGAAGCCGATATTCGCGAACGCGGTGCAGGCCGCATTGCCCGCAACCGCATGCGCATCGCCTGGATGTATTATGTGGAAGGCCTGACGCAAAATGAAATCGCCGACAAACTTGGCATTGGTCGCGTCACCGTTGTCCGTAA
>JANMEM010000136.1:0-3726 GCA_031376985.1 Hyphomicrobiales bacterium | reverse complement strand
GACATGCCCCATTCCGTGACCATGGAACGGCCAAGCGATGTTGCCATTTGAATGTCGCCCATGGCACCGTTGGTCACGTTCTTTTCACCGCCGAGGATAAGCTCGGCTTCACGGCCACCAAACAAAACAGCCATGCGGGATTCACACCATTGGCGGGTGCGGGAATAACGGTCACCATCAGGCAGGTTCATGGTCAAGCCAAGCGCACGGCCACGCGGCACTATGGTCACCTTGTGCAGGGGATCATAGTTCACATTCAAACCAACAAGTGCATGGCCAGCTTCGTGGTACGCCGTGTTGCGGCGTTCTTCTTCGGACATGACCATGGATTTGCGCTCTGCGCCCATCATGACCTTGTCTTTGGCATCTTCGAACTCAGCTTGTGTGATGATGCGCTTGTTGCGGCGAGCGGCAAGCAATGCAGCTTCGTTGCACAAGTTGGCCAAATCAGCACCGGAGAAGCCGGGCGTACCGCGGGCCAGAACCTTGGCATCGATATCCGGTGCCAGTGGCTTGTCCTTCATCTGGACCTTGAGAATCTGCTCACGGCCCTTCACGTCGGGGTTGCCAACCTGAATCTGGCGGTCAAAACGGCCCGGACGCAGCAGCGCTGGATCAAGCACGTCAGGACGGTTGGTTGCGGCGATGATGATGACGCCTTCATTGGCTTCAAAACCATCCATTTCCACAAGCAACTGGTTCAATGTCTGCTCACGTTCATCGTTGCCGCCGCCGAGGCCGGCACCACGGTGGCGACCGACAGCGTCGATTTCGTCGATGAAGACGATGCAAGGTGCGCTTTTCTTGGCCTGCTCGAACATGTCGCGCACGCGGCTTGCACCAACGCCTACGAACATTTCAACAAAGTCGGAACCCGAAATGGTGAAGAACGGCACATTGGCTTCGCCAGCGATAGCACGGGCCAACAAGGTCTTACCTGTGCCAGGAGGACCAACAAGCAAGGCACCGCGCGGAATTTTGCCGCCGAGACGCTGGAACTTGTGTGGATCTTTGAGGAAGTCGACAATTTCAACAACGTCATCCTTGGCTTCGTCAACACCTGCTACATCAGCAAAGGTGACCTTGCCCTGCTTTTCGGTTAGCAATTTCGCGCGCGATTTGCCGAAGCCCATGGCTTTGCCAGTGCCGCTTTGCATTTGGCGCATGATGAAGAACCACACGCCGACGATCAAAAGCATCGGCAACCAGTAAATGAGCATGTTGGACAGGAAAGAGTCGCTCTGTGCGGGCTGGAATACAGCTTCAATGTTCTTTGAGCGGATCAACTTCCAATCATCATCGGCCATGATGCCGAATGTCGAGATGGATTTGCCGTCAGCCGTCTTCGCGGTGATTTGCCCGTTGGTTGTGGCCACAATGCTTTTCACACTGCCGTCATTCACCTTGTTGAGAAATTCGGAATAACTGATTTCATTTGAACTACTCCGCAGCATGCTCTGACCCTGGAAGAGGCTGAACAGAGCAAAAAGCAACAGACCAATTACGATCCAAACGGCGAAACTGCGGAATTGATTCACGTCAAACCTCTCAAATGCGGGCACCTGTAGCCGGGTTGCAAGTAACATAATGACGACGCACTGCAATTCCAACAAACTTCATAACATTAATACGACACTACAACCGGAATCGTTCACAAAGCGTGGCTGAAATGTCGCGCCTTGCACTTTTGACAAGGGAATGCACCGTGCCGTCAAGCAATTTGACCACTGGCAGGGCCGAAAATGCCAAGGCCGGAACTTCTTTGGGTCTTTTCATGAGCGTCGGCAAACCCATTGGGCCAACCTGGGCACCCGTCGGCGCGACAATGTCAAATCGGCCGTCAAAAACCAGACGCCCGCTTTCTGGCACTGCGACGAAGCGACTGCGAATGCGCCCCGGTTCCCGCATCACTTCCACAACGTGGCGTCTCGCACTGATAATGGCACCATTGGCGCTGCGGCGGCTTTCGCGCCCATCCGCCAGCCAAGCAGCTATGGCTTCCACGTTTGCACGTTCAGGACGTTGGCCATCACCCGCAGCTGACAAAGTCCATGACAGAATATCAACGCGTTGATCAATCGGCGCCGTGACGAGCATGCCGCGGGGCACACGGATCACAGCATAATCATCAATTGTCATGTGCTGGGACAGCCAGTTTCGCAAGTGGCTGTCAGCTTCACGCACCTTCGCCTGTGCGGTCCCCGCCACAGCCTGCAAGCCCTCCACATCTTGTTCGAGCATGCCATTGCGGACGCGGACGCGCTCGAAGGCCATATTCACATTGCTTGGGTCGTCTAACCAAATCTGGCCAAGACCACGCAAATATTCACGTAAATTCTCACGTCTCTCATGCAGCAGTGGCCTGAGCAGTTTCACGCCACGCCACTCATTTTCCGGCCAGATGGCGGCGAGGCTTCTGTCGCTGCTGGTTCGCTGTTGGCGCATCAGAACAGTTTCTGCCTGATCATCCGCCGTGTGCCCTGTCATCAAAACCGGAACGCGTGCCTCCCGGCACCAATCAGACATGAGATCATAGCGGGCACTACGGGCTTTGGCTTGAATGCCGCTTTCCGGCTTTTCACCACGCCAGTGAAGGGCATGATGCAGAATGTTCAAACCTTGACACCAGCCCGCAACCTGGTGCGCCTCTTCTGCACTTTCCACCCGCAAGCCATGGTCCACAGTCAGCGCGAACACCTCGCGGGGGCCATTTTTTTGCAATCGCCATGCGGCTACCAATCGCAATAGAGCAATGGAATCAGACCCCCCAGAAACGGCAACGGCCACACGGGAGAAACCCGTGAGGCCGTCAAAAATGCCATTCAAGGCCTGTGGCGTTTCAACAACCAGCACGCTTCAATTCAGCCTGTGCCCGCTTCTTGGCTTCCACAGCGCGTGGAAACTCAGTCGAGACCGAAGCCAAAGCCGCACAGGCCTGATCACGTTGATCCAGTTTCCGCAAGCTCAAACCCAGCTTCAAAAGGCTATCTGGAGCGCGACGGCTTTTGGGATAATTCTTGTAACCTTGCAGAAAGTTGCGTGCAGCTTCCTGATAATTGGCTTGGGCATAGAAGGTTTCGCCCAATTGATATTGCGCACTGCCTGCAAGGCTGTGGTCTGGATATTTTTCGAGGAATTGACGAAAGCCCGCTTCAGCGTCGCCGAATTGGCGGCGCAACAGGGTCTCATAGTTCTTTTCGTAAAGCGCTTCCGGAGTGTCCGCAGCCGGATTAAGCGATACTTGCTCAACTGAATCAGCTTGCGCCGTTCCATCAACAACAGCGTTTTGAGCCGGTGCTGCAATTGCAACGTCCTGTTCGGCGTTGGGAACGAGCATTTGACCATCGGAACCTGCGGCATTGTCTTGACCACTGCCTAAATTCGTCGGGCCGGGGGCCAAATCCTGCGTGTCAATTGGCTCATCACCCAAAATAATCGCCTGCTGCCTCGGCTTTGGTTTCGCGACAGGAGCAGAAGCGGGCGTGTCTTCGATGGTTTCTACACCTTCATCGGCAGTTGCCAATTTCTTGAACTTCGGCGCAGGTTGATCCGAAGCTCCCTGCTGCCCACCCGACAATTGCTTTTGCAACTGCTGCATCGAGTTGTTGAGTTCTTCCATCTGCCCTGTGAGGTCACGGATACGGTTCTCAATGTTGAGAATACGTGTGGCAATATCTTGTGCGGCGGCGGGCATGGAAACGAAAGCCAGCAAGGCTGCGGTAAATA
>JANMEM010000105.1:0-12043 GCA_031376985.1 Hyphomicrobiales bacterium | reverse complement strand
GTTGCAGGCAAATTGCAGCGATGCGGGCGTCGTGGATTTTGGCTGACTGCACTTTTCCGGTGATTGCGAGTTCCTTCAATGTGCGGAAGTGGTGTTGACCTTGGCCTATCAGTTTCAGTGTGTCACTGGCCATCCAAGCTTCAATTTGGGTGAAAGCTTCTTCGGTCCTCGAAGCGGGCGGATAAGCTTTCTGATTTGTGACGACCCCTATAAATTCATGAATGCAGGGCCACGGAATAGCCCAGGACGGATTTCCCTCGCAGAGCGACTTCAAAACCGGAAAAGCAGCAGCATGATAGGGTGAGTCATTGCGATGGGCATATGCCAAAATATTCGTATCAACCGCAATCAACTCCGATCACCATACACCAGATCAACAATATCTTCCCACTGACGCCCGACCAACTCCTTGTTGACCGTTTTTGGACCCACTGAGCAATCTTTCAGCTTGAACGGCTTCTTCTTCATGCGCTCCCGCTCGACCACATGCTGCAACCCTTCCTGCATCAAGGCCCGCAGGGTGGTTTTGTTCCTGGTCGCGATCTGCTGGATTTCGGCAAGAAGCGCGTCGGGAATTTGAACAGTGGTTTTCATATGGCTAGCCATATCACAAAATATGGCGCGCCGTCAAAATTCACTTCTCCCCCACCGCCTTCTCTAGTGTCGCCCGGATATACTTCTGATACGGCAAGCCCTCTGCCTTCGCCTTCTTCTTCACCGCCTCCAGCAAACTCAACGGCAGGCGCATGTTGAGGCGTTGGTCTTTCGCGGCGAATTCGAATTTAACCGGCTTGAACTGAGAGAAATCATATTCGCTAAGGTCAGCTGCATCTACAAAGAGTTCAGCTTCTTCATCTGTCTTAAATATCGGAAATGTCTTCTTCATAGTCTTCGACCTCTCTTCGGTGCATGTAACGTGCGCTAATGATGCGGACCAACCGTCTTGTTTCGCGCAATCGAAACGTAAAAACCAAGAATATCATCCGGCCATTTTGTGAGCGACCAACCATATTAAAACGCTCTTCGTTTTGGGAATGAGAACCGTCGGAACCAACGAAGATATCTTCGCTTTCAAACAACTCTTCGATTTCTTCAATCGAAACGCCATGTTTCTGGCACTTCTCTCGATTGCCGTCGTCCCACTCAAAGCCTGCTATGTCCTCTAGCATGGCATCGAATAAGGAATGTGCAGTCATTTGTCAATACAAATTGCCGCACGCATAAGCTGGATGCAACGTTTGAGCTATTGCTTCCCGCTGCCAACCAGGCCCGGAGCTTTCGGTCCGAACTTTGCACCGCTTCGGAACAATTCTTTCAACAGTGAAAATTCCCTTCCGGCGGAAGGTGTTTCGCGCGAATTCAAGTTGATGATGCGACCGTCTTCTAGGCCGTATTGCGCCACGCTTGAAACCTGATCTTGTTTGTCAAAACGTACGGCGATGACTTCACGGCTGGTTTCGACGGGCTCCAAAAACGAGCGGCCCTGGGAGATCGATGTAATGTAATAATAGCTGTCGCCCTGATAGTTGACTGACGCTGTTGTGGAGGGCGATCCCAGAATGCCCTCAACCTCGCTTTTGGCCATGCCTTCGGACACTTGTGCCAGAGCACCCTTTTTCGGGTAATAGCCACGGTGGTTGATCTCGGGTGAGCAGCCTGCCACAAGAGCGGCAACTGCGACCCAAACAAGGCGGCGGCGCGTAAATACGGAATCAAGCGAAGGAATTGAAAACGACATGAGGGCCTTTTGCCTGTTAGAAACGATGGGAGCAAGCCTGTGATATTCAAGCGATTGTTTGGACAGAGAAAGCCAGATCCCAGTGAAGCGCTATATGCAGCAATTGTGGCTGCTGCACGGCAGCCAAAATTCTATGCCGATTGGAAAGTGCCGGACACTTTGGACGGGCGCTTTGACATGATGGTTTTACACATGTTCTTGACGCTGGATCGGTTGAGGCATTTTGGTACGGATTCAGAAGTATTGCGGCAGGCACTGACGGATCGTTTTTTCGCAGCAATGGATGCGGCATTGCGCGAAGTCGGCGTGGGCGATATCTCGGTGGGCAAGAAAGTGCGTAAAATGGCGGAAGCTTTTTTTGGTCGTGTGGCGGCTTACACGGCAGGCATCGAAAAAGGTGAGGCTGGTTTGAGCGATGCATTGAAAAGGAATATTTATGTTGAAGTTGATGATCAGTGTGCAGATGATCTTGCGCAGTGGACACTTCGCGCACAGGCGGCATTGGCCGCGCAAGGTCTGGAAGACATATCTCGTGGTGTTGTGAGGTTTGAATGATGAAGCAAGTTCTACATCCAATAATGGAATTCTCACGACCCCTCGAAGTGGCTCGTGTTCCCAACCTTGGGTCGCACGAAAAAATCACAGCTGATGCACGGGAATGCGGTGCTTTGGCAAAGCGGTTTCAGGTTCCGAAAATTCATGCCATTTCAGCCGAACTCAAAGCTAAATCATGGCGCGGTGGCGGCATGAAAATATCGGGGCTGGCCTTCATGGATGTTGATCAAGAATCCGTGGTGAGTTTGGAAACATTCCGTTCGCAGATGAGTGTTCCGGTGGAACGATATTTCCTCAACATCCCCAAAGGTGAAGAGAATGAATCCGAGCACGACATTGACCCGATTGAAAATGGCGTGATTGATTTGGGAGAAGTCGTTGCAGAGACAATCGCATTGGAACTTGACCCCTATCCCCGGATGAAAGGTGAGGCATTCACAGCGGTGATTGAAGATGATCCTGCAAATGACGAGAAGAAGCCGAGTCCTTTCAACGTTTTAAAGCTGCGGCCCGACAAAGCCTGAGCCTGGAAATTAGCTGTTGTTTCACGCTTCGAAGCCTCTATTTTGTCGAACATAATAAGAAACAGACGGGCGAGGCTGATTCCGAAACGGCATGACACATAAATTGACCATTGCACTTGACGCCATGGGCGGCGACGTCGGCCCGGCAACCGTGGTGCCGGGTGCTGCTTTGGCAGCAGAACGTCATCCAGGATTCACATTCCTGTTGTTTGGTGACGAGGCTAAAATTGCGCCGTTATTGAATGATCATCCGAAGCTGAAACCTTTGGCACGCATCATTCATTCCGATGTGGCGGTGGCCATGAATGATAAGCCCAGTCAGGCCCTGCGTCGCGGGCGGGGCAAAAGCAGCATGTGGCAGGCGATTGAAGCTGTGCGAGAAGGCAAGGCCCATGCTGCTGTATCTGCGGGGAATACCGGTGCCTTGATGGCCATGGGACGTTTTGTCTTGAAAACTGTACCTGGAATTGAACGCCCGGCGATTGCGGTGCTTTGGCCAACGGAGCGTGGCGAAAGTATTGTACTCGACGTGGGTGCAACGATTGGAGCTGACGCGCGTCAGTTACTTGAGTTTGCTGTCATGGGCGAGGCTATGGCGCGCAGCTTGTTTGGGCTTGAACAACCAACCGTGGGATTGCTCAATGTTGGCGTAGAAGAAATCAAAGGCAATGAGGCGGTGAAGGAAGCGGGTCGCTTGCTGCGTGAAATGCCACTGCCAATTCATTTTCATGGCAACGTTGAAGGTGACGACATTAGCAAAGGCACGGTTGACGTCGTGGTGACAGAAGGTTTTACAGGCAACGTTGCCCTGAAAGCTGCGGAGGGTACGGCTAAACAGATAAGCAGTTTCCTGCGTGCGGCCTTGTCCAGCACCCTGCTTTCGAAGTTTGGGGCTTTCCTTGCACAAGGTGCGTTCCGTGCCTTTAAGGAAAAACTTGATCCCCGCAAACACAATGGTGGCGTGTTTGTTGGCCTCAATGGCGTAGTGGTCAAAAGCCATGGCGGCACCGACGCGCTTGGTTTTGCCACCGCTATTGATGTGGCCATTGAAATGGTAAAGAACGGCCTTGTCGCGAAAATTGCCGAAGACGTTGCCCAGCTGCATACGATCCTCGCACCCGAAGCAAAGGCAGCGGAATAACCTATGATTACAAGTTGCGTCACCGGTGTGGGCTCTGCGCTGCCAAAGCGCATAATGACCAATGACGATATCAGCAAGATTGTCGATACCAGTCATGAGTGGATTGTAGAGCGCACGGGCATTCACGCCCGCCACATTGCAGGCGAAGGCGAAACCACGCGCACATTGGCGGTAGAAGCTGCGCTAAAGGCCATGGCCGCCGCAGGTGTAACAGCCGCAGATATTGACTTGATCGTGTTAGCGACGTCCACGCCCGACAACACCTTTCCAGCAACGGCCACGTTGGTGCAAAATGACCTCGGCATTCGCCAAGGTGCGGCTTTTGATGTGCAGGCGGTGTGCTCTGGTTTTGTCTATGCGCTGGTGACAGCCGATGCGCTGATCAAGACCGGACAAGCAAAGCACGCGTTGGTCATTGGCTCCGAAACATTTTCACGCATCCTCGACTGGACTGACCGTACTACCTGCGTGTTGTTCGGTGACGGGGCAGGGGCATTTGTATTGTCAGCAACAGACGGTGACGGCAGCAAGGGTGTGCTGGCGTCAAGGCTGCGGGCCGACGGACGTTACAATGACAAGCTCTATGTGGACGGCGGACCCTCGACTACCCAAACTGTCGGCCATTTGCGCATGGAAGGCCGTGAGGTGTTCAAACACGCAGTCACCAACATCGCATCCGTTATGGATCAGGTGATGAAACAGGCAAGCGTTTCGCCGCAAGATATCGACTGGTTCGTGCCGCATCAAGCCAATCGCCGAATTTTGGAAGGAACTGCACGAAAGTTGGGGATATCCGAGGATCGCATTGTTTTGACTCTCGACAAACACGGCAACACCTCAGCAGCGTCAATACCTTTGGCCTTTGATGTTGGCGTAAAAGATGGGCGAATCAAACCAGGCAATCTGGTTTTGTTGGAAGCCATGGGTGGCGGATTCACTTGGGGCGCGGCTTTGATCAGGCTTTAAAATTCAACAAGTTTAAGACTTCTGCATAAGCCTTTGAGAATTATCAAGCTTCTGGTTGACCGGAACTGAGTCTGGCCATAGAGTTAGTGACGTCGGTTCTGCAGGAGAGGTCCGGGACATGAACAAGAAAACGCTTACACGCGCCGATTTAAGTGAATCGCTGCATCGCAGCATTGGCCTGTCGCGCACAGAGTCTGCCGATATGGTCAATTCAGTATTGGATTTGGTCGCGGAAGCCTTGGTGGACGGGCAATCGGTCAAATTGTCGTCTTTTGGAACATTCATGATTCGCGCCAAACGTGAGCGCATGGGCCGCAACCCAAAAACCGGTGAAGAAGTGCCGATCACGCCCCGTCGCGTCCTCGTCTTCCGCCCCAGCCAAGTGATGAAAAATATTGTCAATGGCTTGGAAGGCGGCGACGAAGACTGAAGCAAAGGAACTGATCCTTGGAAAAATCACCAGACGCCTTCCGCACCATCAGCGAAGTCGCCGAGGAACTGAATGTTCCCCAGCATGTGCTGCGCTTTTGGGAAACCAAGTTCACGCAAATCAAGCCGATGAAACGTGCGGGCGGACGCCGCTATTACCGCCCCGCAGATGTCGATCTGGTCCGTGGCATCCGCACGCTTCTGTATGGCGAAGGCTACACCATTCGCGGCGTTCAGCGCATCTTCAAGGAAGAAAACGCAAGCTATGTGGTGGGCGTTGGCCGTGGGGACATAAAGCCCCGTCAGGGCGATGCCATTCGCGAGGGCGCGCCATTGCCAGGTCGCGCCACCATGGCTCCGCGTGTTGGCAAGGCGGGTGCTGCTGCCGCAAAGGCGCAACTGCGTGACGAACCGCCCAAGGTTATCCATCGTCTGTCTACAGCACAGTCTGATGCGTTGAAAGCGGCGCTCAAAGACCTGTCCGACGCGCGGAAAATGCTGGATCCGACGACGACGTGAAACTCTCTGCTCTCGCGGCAAAAATGGCGAGTTTGGTCGGCGCAAGGCTGATTGGCGCAATTGTTGGATTTGCCAGTCAGTTGGTTCTGGCCCGAATTCTTTCAGTAGACGACGTTGGTGTGGTTTTTCTTGGCATGAGTGCAGCTGCTTTCGTAGCATTGGCCGCAAACGGTGGATATTCGTTGTTGGCCACCACGCAGCTCCCGAAACTCACGGCCCATGGCCGTAATGGCATTGCTGACGCCTTCAACAAAGTTGCCGTTGCGGACAGCTTTCTTGCATTTGCAACACTTTCTGTTTTCGCAGCCATAGCGTCGTTGTTGGCAGGACTGACAACAGGTCAAAACACAGCGTTATTGTTTGGTTTTCTCTGTGCACCTGCTTCGCTGCTTATCCGTTACAATGCATCAATGGCGATGGCGGCCCGGTTTTTCAAAACCGCTTATGCGCCAGACTTTCTGTTTCGGCCATCGGCGCTTTTAATTGGGCTGTTGGGCGGAGCGTTAGCCGGCTGGGTCGACTCTGCCGTTTCAGCTTTGGTTGTTTTCACAACTGTCACCTATTTGACCGCAGTGGGGCAGGCTTGGGCGCTTGGAAGTTTTGGTATCAAGCTACGGCACTTTGCGTGGCCAAAAGCAACATTTGCCCAGCGCGTCCGCACGCGTGCATTTTCACTTACACTTGTATCCGCAACAATGTTCGCTTTCGCGGATATTGTGATCCTCGTCAGTGGCTTTGTATTGCCGGAGCGGGATGTGGCGGTGGTTGGCATTGCCATGCGGTTGGCGGCAATTGCCGGCTTTGTTTTGCAGGCCGGCCAAATGCTGGTCGTCACAGATTTCACACAAGCCTTGGTGCGGCGCGAGGAAGCGGAAGCTTCTAGCCTGCTGAAGCGCATCAATTTCACAACCATTGCCATCTCCCTTGCAGCACTGATTGGTACATTGGTTTTGGGAGATTTTGTTTTGGGCCTGTTTGGCGAAGTTTACCGTGAGGGAAGGTGGTTGCTGGTCCTGTTTATGATCGGTCAGTCGCTGCGGGCAATGGGCGGCATGAATCAGCAGATATTGTCAATCAACGGCTATCAATTGCGCACAGCGGGTGTGTGCGTGCTGACGCTGCTGGTGCTGGTGATCTCTTCAGTTATGCTTTGCCGAAACTTTGGTCCCACTGGAATCGGATATGCAGTGGTGGTGGCTGAGATCATGTGGCTGATCGCACTGGCACTCCAGGCGCAAAAACTCTGTGGCCGCCGGGGTGACCTGTTGTGGGTGCTGAATCAACGCTGAATTCGTGTTTGCCTTTCCCGGGGCTTCAAGCTACACGCTGGTGCAAGTCGGAGCGTAGCGCAGCCCGGTAGCGCACTAATCTGGGGGGTTAGGGGTCGCAGGTTCGAATCCTGTCGCTCCGACCATCTTTCTCCCCTTTATCGTCCCGTCATAAATTTGAGGCTGTGAACGGCCCAAGCGGGCAGAGCCCAAGTTACAAGGCTTTTTGCCAAACCCAACCAGCAGCGCGGATTGCGCAAATTGCGATTGTCCCACTGGATTCGAAGCCTGCTCATGATTTGCTTGCGGCGGCGCTTTTGTGAAATGGAGCCGGGTGTCTCTTCTTTGACCAAGAGTATTTCCGGCAAATTGATCAAGTTGAATCCCGCAATGTGGGCGCGCCATAGCAAATCAAAATCTTCGGCCGCTGGATAGTTTTCGGAATAGAGCTGCAATGATTCAAAAACCGAACGACGGATCAGCATAGCGGGGTGAATGATCGGTGAATTGAGCGGCAAGCGATTGATACAACCTTCGACACTCAAAGGAAATGTCATCAGCTTTGAGCCCACGAGTTTGTGATTGCCATTAAACAAACGGAACTCAACAGCGGACCCCACTATTCCGATATGTTTATTTGCATCCATAAATGCGAGTTGTTTTACAAACCGCTCAGGGGCGCAGAAATCCCCAATATCCAGCCTCGCAATATAATCAAATGTGCCAGCCATGATTTCTGCAAGGCCCGCATTCATGGCTCCTGTTATGCCAAGATTCCGCGGAAGGCACATGATGCGCACATCCATGCCAGACGCGAGGATCTCATAGTCAACCGATTGCTTGCTGCCATCGTCGACAAGAAATAATCGAAAAGGAATTGTCTGTGCGCGAAGGCTATCAAGTGTGCCCCTAAGTTCCGCGCCGGGATTATAGGACGGAAGCAAGACGGCAATGCGGGGGGTAGGCGTGGCACTCATGTTTGACGTGGGGGCATAAAGAAACTGAGAACTGATGAATCAATTCCGATGGAACGGCGCAATTGGTAAATGGCAATGATATTCCAAAGCGCCACTCCCAACGCCGTGGCTACCGCCGCTGCTATTGCGCCATACTTCGGGACGAACACGATTTGCAGTGACAACACGAAAGCATAGACCACGGCCATGATGCGCAGATAAGCTCCTTCAAGTGACGTCATCTGCATCAGATAAGCTGTTGGACCAGCGATCGCATCGATAGCATATCCCAATCCCAGAATGAGAAGCAGTGGGTATGCCGATTGATAGGTGGGATCGAAGATGGCGAGGAGAGGTTTACCGATCAACACCAGTACAAAAAAGCCAATTACAGTTGTGACTGCAATCGCCAGTGCGAGCATTTTGCAAAGCCGCTGCAACTCCTGTTTCTGACCTGCCTGGTAGGCAGCAGACATCAAAGGTGCTGCAACCAGCCCACCGGCAATCATGACAAGGCCCAGCAGACTTGCGGTTTTTTGGGCAGCGAAATATGAGCCGGCTTCACCCGCTCCGAGGTAGGCACCAATGACGACAACATCAAGTTGCTGAACCATGGCATAGAGGATGCTGGCTCCGGCAAGCGGTAACAGCGGACGACGCCATTGCAGCCAGTCCGTTTTCGATTTGGCGCTTCCAGTCAAGCGTGTGGTGGCCCGCGCAGAGATTACCGCTTGCAACAGCGCAACCAGTATCATCACAATCAAGCAGCAGGCCACGGCTTGACCTGAACTCAGGGTTCCGACGGTATAAAGCAAAACAGCGGCCAATAGCGGCGCCGTAATACGCCAGATGATATCACGTGGCACCATCGACCATAAGACCTGATCCTGTGCGCGCAGGGCGTTTGCATAGTAGTCACCAAAGCAGAAGCTGATGGCAAGCATCGACACCAGAATTGCACCAAGCTGCAACCCAAAAACATCTCTCCCCCAACCCAATGAAGATGCCAGCGCACCGCCTGCTGTCAAAACCAAGCCGAAAATCAGCAATAGTCTCTGTGAGCCAAAATGAAAACCTTTGGCATAGCCAGGTTCACCTTTTGCAATATAGCCAGACCAGAACCGCATGACAGCCGTAGGCAACCCAAGTCCCGCAATGGCTGACAGGACTATGGCGATGTTCAACATCACGCCGAATTGACCATAAGCTTCCGCACTCAACATTCGCGCAAACGCGACGAACATCACATAGCTCAGACCGGCACTGAAAATCTTGATGGTCAAAGCAGAAAGTCCGGGACCAACAAGTTTTGCTGCCAGTTGGTCGCCAAGTAGACCATGAAGACGTGTGTAAGCCCTGTTCATGTTTGTGAGATCGTGCGCAGTTTTGCAAAGCGGCTAATCGGTTCAAAAGCTGACAATTGCTGATATTGACCAGCCCTGTACTGCGCAGTCGCAGCATACATTCCCCACATCATGCCAAGCAGCCAGTAAAAGTGGCGCCAATGCTCTGTGTCGATTTGTACGCCTTGCAGGATTGTAGAAACCAAAGGGCAAAACACAGCAATGGCCAAAGGCTGCCAAGGTGTTGTTGAAAACACTGTTTTAAGCCCAATGATAAAAGTGGATAGCACCAGCATCGCGTAGGTAATGCCTCCGAACCAGCCATAGGAGGCAAAGGCATTGAGAAAAGTGTTGTGTGGATCTTGACCGTAAATGGTGTGGAACACCAAAGGTCCGTATCCAAAAGGTTTGGACGCCAGATCTGGTAGTGAACGCAACTGGTTTCCAAAGCGGCCTGTTTCACCTGCGTCATAATACTGGACGAGAGCAAATCGTTCGACAAACATATCTCGTATTTCAGGAATACTCATGAGCACCATGAACATCAGGGAGGCAAGAATGAGCCCGCCAATGCTGAACAACACAAGGCGCGTGCGTAGCCTCTGGTCACCACACAATATGAAAGTAAGGAACAACATCAGGGTTGTGGCCGCTGTTATGCTTGCCCAAGCGCCACGGGAAAATGACAAAAACAGTCCGATGACACAAACAAAGAGCGCAGTGCTGAGAAGGATAGGATGTCGGGATTGTTTCAAAACCAGCGACTGAATCATTAGCACAATTGGAAAAATCAAATAGGTTGAATACACATTTGGATCTTTGAAAAAGCCTGTGGCGCGGCCAGGCAGTACTTGTAGTGCCATGGGACTGGGCAGGTTGAAATAATCTACAATACCCCAGACGGAAGCCATCACCGCACCAATTATCCACCCCATTCCTATGATGCGCATGTGTTTGACCGGATTGACGGTGAGGTAAAGGGCAAACACAACGCCCGTGGTGGCCATATAGCTGGACGTGATAATGAACATCAGAGCGTTGGGCTGGGGCGGCGCTTGCAGAAAACTCAAGAATCCGCTCAAGTTGTAAATCAGCAGCAAAACGAAAAGTGGCACGACGCCAAGGGTTGCAGATAGTCGAATTCTGGCAAAAAGCAGCAATACAGTTATGAAAACCAGATCAACAGGTGCAGGCTCGACATAGACAAAGAAGGAAACTGCCAGCATTGTCCACACTGCACAGTTCAGGAGATAAGTTGAGATATCAGCCTTGGCCGGATGTCCTGTTTGAGCCGGTGTCGCGGGCATTGATCGAGCCTAGTAAGCCTGCTTTGTGTTCAGCAAGGCGATTGGAGTTCTTGCCAAGATGTAAAGATCGAAGGTTAACGACCAGTTCTCAATATAATAGAGATCGTGTTCGACACGACGTTCGATTTTCTCAGCGGTATCGGTTTCACCGCGCCAGCCATTGATTTGTGCCCAGCCAGTCATACCGGGCTTTACCTTGTGGCGGGCGAAGTAACCATCAACAACTGTCTCGTAGAGGTTGCCCGCTGCAAGCGCCATTGTGGCATGGGGGCGAGGGCCGACGAGACAGAGTTCACCCTTTAAAACATTGAAAAGTTGCGGCAGCTCGTCAAGGCTCGTCTTTCTGATAATCCGGCCAACCTTTGTTACGCGTGGGTCATCTTTTGTAACAAGCTTGCGGGCATTCACATCCGCAAGGTCCGTATACATCGAACGGAATTTGTAGACTTCGATCAATTCGTTGTTGAAGCCATAACGTTTTTGCCTGAAGAAAACAGGGCCCTTGCTTTCGCATTTAACAGCCAAGGCAACAGCCGCAAAAACCGGAAGCAGCAAAACAAGTGCAATGCTCGCAATGACTTTGTCTTCAAGTGTTTTCAGGAACGGCCCCCAGTCTCCCAGCGGCCGGTCAAACAAGTCCAGCAAAGCCAGATTGCCGATATAGGAATAAGCGCGAGGTCTGAACCGCATCCGTTGGTCTTGCGCTGAAAGCCGTATATCAACGGGCAGCACCCAGAGGCGTTCGAGAATCTGCAACAAGCGGCTTTCAGCGGTTACAGGCAATGTCAGAATAAGGGTATCCACACGGGTGGAGCGCACAAAATCAATCAGGTCTTCGATGGTTCCAAGTTTATGCAGGTCTTGAGCGGTGACGGGTGCACGATCTTCACTGCGATCGTCAAACACGCCAAGTACCGTAAGTCCGGTATCGCGAGACGCATTCAATGTTGCGATGACGTGGTCGGCGGAAACGCCGCCACCCACCAATACAGCGCGACGGTTCAGTTGGCCGTTTCGGTTTAATCGCCGTACAAAATGCGTCAATAGAAAGCGGAAAGCGACTGCAAAAAATAGCCCGGATATGGCCCAGGTCAGCAGCCAGCCACGTGACAGGTCGTCACCAAATTTGCCTAAGAATGCAATTAGCGTTATGCCTGCAAA
The DNA here is from genome assembly GCA_031376985.1 of Hyphomicrobiales bacterium. Taxonomy (GTDB): domain Bacteria; phylum Pseudomonadota; class Alphaproteobacteria; order Rhizobiales; family Aestuariivirgaceae; genus Aestuariivirga. The sequence goes on along the minus strand of JANMEM010000105.1, from coordinate 136 downwards.
CAATAGAAGCCAGCAGGCAACAAAACTGGTGAGCCTGGGCAACGGATTTAACAGGTTGTTCAGTCGATATGTCCCGGAAAATTGTAAAAGGGTTGGAAACACTAACGCTGCAACAATTGACACCGTGAGGTAGAGC
>JANMEM010000069.1:0-9902 GCA_031376985.1 Hyphomicrobiales bacterium | reverse complement strand
TTTCGGTCTTGGCAGTGTGCCAGTCTTGGGTGATATTTTCGACATGTTCTTCAAATCGAATACCCGGAACCTGAAAATGCTGACAGCGTTTTTAGCCACACAGAATGGCAAGTCGCGATGAACTTCTTGGAGACGTCCATGCTTCGTGGAATTTTGATTTCAGTTTTGGCGGTTGCAACGCTCATACCCGCGACTTTGGCGCAAGAGCGTGAATGGATTTTGGATACTGCCGGCGAAGATGTTTTTCTGGCCTTCGGAGTTCCCAATACGAATGACCTTGGCATCAGTTTCTGGTGCAAGATTGGTCATGATGATGTGAGTATGTTCAGTCCTTTGACGGGATCTGAAAGCAGACCAAAACTGGAAATCATGATTGGTGCCGAACACTTTCCGCTCGACATGAAACTCAACGACAATGAAGGTTCGAAGACTGTCGAAGCGCGCCTCAAGCCACAAAACCATATTCTGGAAAAACTGGAGAACGCCGAACGGTTCACTGTTGCAGTGGGAAAACACAAGGTCACTTATCCATTGGCGGGGGCTGACTTTATGGGTCTGCTGAAACTTTGTACGGACAAGGTGATGCCAACTGACAATTAGCCACTGGTTTGCACTGCCAGAAGCCGCTGCAAAATATCCCGCGTCTCGGAATCCAAACTTCCATTCACTTCTGATTGTCGGTAACGTCGCTGAAATGCTTCAATGACAACACGCGTCCGTGCATCGAGAATACCTGAGGGATCAATGTCGTAACCGAGAGTAGCTAAACCTGCTTGCGCATGACGCACACTACGTTCATTTGCGGGCTGAGTCGCGGCTATCACCGTTTGCCCGATGCCCTGTTTTGCCAAAAAATTCCAATCGAACACTTCACCTGGATCAATCTTGCGTCCTGGTGCGACATCAGAATGAGCCAACACGTCTTGGGGACTCATGCCGTAACGCGCCATGATGTCCAGGCTTAGTGCCGCCACACGGTCCATTTGAGCATGCGGAAAAGCCGGGCACCCTCCGCCATGACCCAGATTTTGAATTTCGATGCCGATTGATGCCGAATTGATATCAATCACACCCTGCCAACTGGATGTACCCGCATGCCACGCACGACGGTCTTCATCCACCATTTGAACAATGGTGCCGTCTGTATCAATCAAATAATGACAGGATACTTTCGAAGCGGGATTGCAGAGCCAGTCAATCGCCAGCTGCCCTGACGCCATGCCCGTGTAGTGCAAGACCAACAGTGAAATTTCGCCCAGCCGCGGTTCATGATTGGGGGAAGCCTGAAGGCGGTCGACGAGGGCTGAACCCTTCACCCCTTCGCTTCTTTTTTAATGCGGTCAAAGGCTTCGTTGATACGTGCCAGACGTTCGGTTGCAATCAACACCAATTCTTGCGGCATGCCGCTTGCCACATGCTTGTCCGGGTGCAGTTCACGCACCAGCTTGCGATGGGCCTTCCGAATGTCTTCGAAAGGCATATCGCGCGGTACCCCCAGAATTTCGTAGGGATCGTCAGCGATCAGTACATGTCTTGCACGAATGCGGTTGAAGGTCTTGGTGTCAAAACCAAACAGCTCCGCAGTGCGCTCAAGGAATGTCAATTCGTCCTCATGCACAGCACCATCGGCCTTCGCAATGTGAAACAAGCCATCCAGCACATTCTCGAGCATATCGGAGCCCGGCGCGAATAAATCAGCCACCTGCTTGGCGTAACTTTCAAAACCAGCGATATCCTGTTTGGCAAGGTTAAACACGCGGTCAACAGCTGCACGGTCAGCTTCCGGCACCTGGAAAACCTGACCGAAGGCAGCAACCTCATCGCCCGTTACAATGCCGTCGGCTTTCGCCATTTTAGCGCCGAGTGCTATCATGCCGATAGTAAACGCAACAGATTTTTCAGGTGGCGTGGTACTGCCGAAATAGCCGCCTACTGTGCCACCTACGTCGTGCACAGCTCCAGCAATGCGTTCCCAAATCGACATGTTGCCCTGCCCGCCGTCTACTGGTTAAGCGCCTTTGCGGAAATAATGAAGCACGCCAAATACCGGCGTATCCACATCTTGGCCTCTGGCCAATCGGCGCTCCAAATGCCACGCACGGCCCGCCGTCCAGATTGAAAGCGCCAAAACCGGAATGGTAACGAGTACGGCCAAAACCATCAAAACAGTGTCTGAAACACCCATCAATTTCGATATGGCCCAAACAGTTGTCAAGGCAGCTGCTCCCACAAGGCAAAGTGTCATCAAGGTTACGCCGATGGCAGCAAGGGCACAATTTAATGAACTAGCAGCACGGTTATGCTGGCGGGGCACATAGTCTGGGCGTCGAATTTCTTGTTCCATACCCGTCATATGCACTTTGACCAGTGATTTTGCAATCCGCCCGACTACATTTCAGGCAATTTTGTTCGTGTGATTATTTAATAACCTACATTAACGTATTGTTTTAACGACAGTAAGCTCCACCGCTGCGGTGATGTTGCAGGTCCAGATGGATGTGGTCTTTATGATGCGCGTCTGAACCCGGCCCAAGAACTGTCTTGAAAGTTCCGCAAGCTTCAGACCTCACCTGCGTGAGGAAGCCTTTGGCATCACCGCCACCAAACCAGCCTTGCGCCACTGTTATTTTACGCCCGCTGGCCAGTGTAAATGCCGAGATGTCTATGGCGTTACCCATGCCATGTTCACTCAGCTTGGCCCCGCGCACATTGTTGCGGGGGCGGCATGAATAGCCTGCCGGCACGTCAACGCCAACAACACGTTCGCCAAATGCATCACTGGCTGCTGGTTGCACAACATCTTCAAGCCACTGAGCAGTGGTGTTTGCAACACTACAGTTGAATGTGACGGATTGATTGAATGAAACACCAGCAAGTCCATTCACGCGGTAAGCATTGTGGACAAAACAACCATTGCCTTGGTCAATGTCGGCGACGCGCACAGCGCTGCCAAATCGGGCGGGGTCGGCGTTGCAGAGCCCGGACGGCGGAACCATTCCCTTGGTCTCAAATTGTTTGATTGGTGAATTGTCAGAACAGGCGGTTATCGCAACGACTGCAGCGCACAGCAACACAATGGATTTGATACGCAACACAACAAACTCCCGACAGAGAGCCGTGAATATGCAACTTTGCGGTTAACAAAAGCTTGCGTCAGCCGTTCAGAGCCACAATGAGTTTGTTGATATCGCCGTTACGCTTGTCGAGGTAACTGGTGAAATCACTGCGCTGAAAATTTGTAAGCCAGAAACCCAAAACCCTGGCATCCCGAACCTTGTATTTGCCGTCTTTCCAAAGCAGGCGCCAAGACACAGAGTAGCTTTGCCCCGTCAGCAAATAGACTTTTGATTCTACGACGACATCTTTGTTTGAATCAATGGTCGCTTCGCCAACCACATATTTTGCCACTGTATAATCGCGGGACTGCAAAGCAAAATATCGTGCCATGTATGTTGCCACACCGCGTTGATAGCGTCCACGCTGGCCACTTTGCAGTCTGGCAGAATACTTGCCCAAAGCATGGTCCGATATCTCAGGGACGTCAGCATAGCGTTGCACAACTCGAAGGAATGCCGAAACCGTACCTTGACGATGGGCGGAAATCAATTCTTTGCCCACTTGCCGCATGAAAGCAACGGAAGGATGTTCTCCCCCGGCAAGTGCAGGCGTGGCCAAAGCCCCGATGAGGCCCGTGAGTATGGTGCGGCGTGAAATCATGATTCGATCGTCCAATTGTTTTTCGGCGCGTTATGGTTAATGAACGCTTAATGCAACAAACAGGTTGCGTCGGTTACCAGGTTTCAGCGTCAGCGAGAAAAGCATACAATCCCTCAAAATCACCTTTGGACCTTTTGAGTTCCTTGGAAAATGCGTCGCGCATGGCCACGGACAACCTCACACCGAGAATGCTGAGGTCGACGACCTGATAACCGTTGCCCTTCTCGGTCAGATACCAGACAACCTGCTCGCCGCTGAGTTTTGATTTCACAACGGTGAAGCTGCCCTGCTGCACAACCGTATCTATGACGAATTTACCGCCTTTGAACTTGTCGATGTACCAGACAAAAAGCGCAGCTGCGTATGTCGTTACGAGGTTATTGAATTTTTCCTTGTCCGAGGCTGGCAGCTTGTTGCGGAATGTGCCGAGGGCCGATCCTGCGATGTTTCGCAGGTTGACGTTCCTGCCCAGCAAGGACACGAACTTAGCACGCAAGGGTTTCCCCCTGGTTGATCCATTGGCAAGCGATAAAACGTCCTGCCCGATGGATTGGACATAGGATTTTGCATCGCCTTCCGCATGAACACTGTTTGTTGCGTAAGGTCCGAGCAAAGATATTGCAGAAATTACAAAAAGACGCCGATTGATCACACTACACCTGTCAGACTTGAACTGTTGTTGTTAAAGCCCCGCGCCCGGCATCGCTTATACGACATATCCCCCGGTGGCTGACAAGCGATTTTGTGCATAATTTTCAAATACGACATTTTTTGCAATGTTTACGAACTTCTTGCAACGTATATAAAGATATGTTTATATAGTTCATGGACGAACTTCTTTCCAGTTTGAAGGCCGCGGCGGAATCAACTCGTATCAGGATCATGTTTATTCTCTCGCACGGGGAATTGAACGTGTCTGAGCTCACCTATGTTTTAGGACAAAGCCAACCACGGGTTAGCAGACATTTGAAACTCATGGCGGAGGCTGGACTGCTTTCCCGGCATAAAGAAGGCAATTGGGTGCTGTTTCGTTTGCGAAATGAAGGGTTGGGCGGTGCATTAGCACGCGCCCTTGTCGATATGCTGTCAATCAAGGATTCACTGCTTTCGGGAGATTTGGCGCGACTTGAAGAAGTCAAGCGTCAACGCGAAGAGCATGCTTCGGCTTATTTCAGTGCCAATGCAGCGTCGTGGTCAAAACTACGATCGCTGCATGTGGATGAGGACAGTGTCGAGCGGGCCATGCAAGGTCTTGTCGGTCATGGAGCCGTTCACACGCTTGTGGATCTCGGTACCGGCACTGGCCGGGTATTGGAGCTTTTCGCCAAGCAAACCAAACAACTTTACGGCATCGACAGCAGCCGCGACATGCTGGCGATTGCGCGGGCTACGTTGGAAAAGAGTAACCTGCAACACGCTGAGTTGCGACAGGCAGATGTTTATGCTTTGCCTCTTGCTGACGCTTCAGCTGATGTGGTGACCATTCACCAAGTGTTGCATTTTCTGGATGAGCCACAAAAGGCCCTGTTTGAAGCACGACGCATTTTGAAGCCCAATGGTAAATTGTTGGTTGTCGATTTTGCACCGCATGATCTCGAAGAGTTGCGCGACCAACATGCACACAGGCGGCTTGGCATTTCGGCTGAGCAAATGGTCGCATGGTTCAATCGCGCGAATCTTTCCCTGGAAAAATACGATGTGCTGGATCCACCTTGGTTGAAAGATCGGAAGGGCCTCACAGTTTCAATCTGGCTGGCGCGACCGACCCCCTCACCTGTTACCCAAACTGTTAAAGCCAAGGTTTTGTCATGACCAACCACTTGCGTGTTTCATTTGAATTCTTTCCGCCGAAGGGCGGCGATGCCGAAATTCCGTTCTGGACGGCCGTAAAAAAACTGGAGCAAATCCAACCGGATTTTGTGTCCGTCACCTATGGAGCGGGCGGAACGACCCAAGACAGGACGCTGGCAACGCTGGCAAAGATTGCTTCTGAAACGACATTGAAACCAGCTGGCCATCTCACCTGTGTTGGGAAAACCAAGGGAGAAGTGAACGATGTTGTGCGCGCGTTTCAGGCCGCAGGCGTCAACCATATTCTCGCATTGCGGGGCGACCCTCCGGCTGGAGTTGGCACCCGCTTCTCGCCGCATCCAGAGGGGTATCGCAACGCTGCCGATCTGGTGCGCGGGATTCGGGAATTGGGTGAATTTGAAATTTCGGTTTCGGCCTATCCTGAGCGGCACCCGGAATCGGTTTCCATTGAAGAAGATTTGGCTTTCATGGCGGACAAGGCCGAGAATGGCGCGACGCGTGCCATCTCCCAGTTCTTTTTCCACAACGCCTTCTTCCTGCGTTTGCGCGACAGGATCGCGGCACGTGGCATCAAGATCAATCTCATTCCCGGAATTTTGCCCATTACCAATTTCTCACGGGTTTGCGAATTTGCCGGAAAATGCGGTGCGTTTATTCCGCCTGAGTTGGAGCGACGCTTTGCGGGGCTGGACAAAGATCCGGAAACGCGAAATCTCGTCTCTGCCATGGTGGCCGCCGAACAGGTTCATGCCCTGCAACGGGAAGGTGTTGAAGACTTCCACTTCTATACCTTGAACCGCAGCGAACTGGTCTATGCGATTTGCCGGGTCTTGGGTATGGGTAGCCCTTCGGAAGATGCCATAATTTCGGCGGAAAAAGCTGCCTGAACCGCTGTCATGTGTATGTGATGTTGTAAATATATCAAAACTGCAAATTGCATTGGACAACACTACGTGCTGAAAAATCTGTCTCTGACTGCGTCTTCCAACATGCGCTTTACCTATTCCACGCTGGATCAGCCGTGGTTGCAGCGCGTGATCATCCAATCCATCGAATTGTTGGGCGGGCAACGCAAGTTAAAGCGCCTGTACAGTCAACATACCGAGAACCTGCGGCGCGGCGAAGGGTTTTTCGATTCGGCCATGCGTTTGCTCAACATAAATGTGGCCTATGAAAACGCGGCGTTGGCTGCCATTCCTAAAACCGGGCCTGTGATTTTTATTTCCAATCACCCCTATGGCGTTTTGGATGGAATCACCTTGACGTGGCTTGCACTGAAGGCAAGGCCTGACACCAAAGTTCTTGCCAATGACGTGTTGTGCCAATCGCCTGAAGCTGCGGCGCACCTGTTGCCTGTGGCTTTTGCACCCACCCGTGAAGCGCGTGAAACCAATGTGCATTCCCGGCTTGCGGCCCAAGCCTGGTTGAAACAAGGCCATGCCATCGGCATATTTCCGGGAGGCGGTGTTTCAACCACGGAAAGGCCTTTGGAAGCACAGGCCGTGGACTTGCCCTGGGCGCCCTTTACAGCAAAGCTGGTGCGATCATCAGGGGCCACGGTGGTGCCGGTCTTTTTCACCGGTCAAAACTCGCGGCTGTTCCAAATTGCCAGCCATTTAAGTTTGACATTGCGGCTTTCTTTGGTGTTTCGCGAAACGGCAAGGCGGATTGGCACTGATTTGGGTGTGCGGATTGGACAACCCATCGCTTTTGACGAGATTGCACATTTGTCAAACCGCGAAGACTTAATTCTGGAGCTTCGCAAACGGACTTTCGGTCTGGCCAAGCCCGAGGACATTCGCGGTGACGGGAAAAATCTGCACCTGCGTCAGGGGCGCATCAAAGGATGGAAACAGGCGGCGCGTTCAGAGCACTAACGCGCTTGCGAACTCCCGTTGTTCGGTGCAAATTGCGCGAGGGGCTCAGGGAGACGGCCATGAATTTTAGACGAACTGTTTTTGCAATGGGTTTTATAGTGGTGGCTTCGGCTGCTGCCTTGGCCGAATGTCCGGCTGAGGATTTGGTCATGAATGCCGGACGGGCTTTCACATCAGCTTCGAAATCCGGCTCTCCCTCTGCTTTTCTCAACGCTGCCTCACGCTATGCGGATACGCGCAGTATTGCCCTTTCGGCACTGGGGCCACACCGCAAAAAATTGAGCAAAGGTCAAGAAGGTGAATATTTGCGGCTGGCACAGACGTTCATGGGCAAATTCATGTCGCAATATTCCAGTAAATTCAACACTGCGGGCATGAAGATTACGACATGCAGCGGAAATGTTGTGACGGCGACTGCCAGTGGCGGGCGTAAAATCATCTTCCGTGTTGGCGGCGGCAAGGTTCAGGATGTAAACGTGTCATCGGTGTGGTTGGCCGGGCAAATGCGGTCCACATTTGTGGGTGTGCTGAACAAGAACGGCGGCGACATCAAAGCACTGCTTGAGTACTTGCGCGGGTAGCAACGAGAAAAAACCGCGGGAATGGCAGCAACACTTTCCCGTCGATGGTCAATGGATAATGAGGGGCCAAAGCCTCACGGTACTGTTGCAAAAATTCTTGACGCGCAACCGCGTCGAGCGGTTCGACAAAGGGTCGCAATCCAGTTGATGACAACATGTCGACAATTCCCTGAAGCCCGTTGAGCACATGAAAGTAGGTGATGCGCCATACTTCCAGACGGGATGCCGAGGGTTTAAACAGATCATAATAAGTTGTGGCTGAACCGAGTGGGCTTCGCGCTGATGTTGCTTTCTCCAAGGTTGTTTTCCAAGTGCCACTTGTGGCGGTTTCCCGCATCACGCGATGTGACGGTTCGGCAAGATTGTCGGGCATCTGGATCGCGAGTGTCCCACCATTTTGCATCGCATTGAAAATCCGCAACAACACGTTCGGGTGGTGTGGAATCCATTGGAACAGTGAATTCGAAAACACCAGATCAACGTCATTGGCAGGTTGCCAGTTGGCAACGTCTGCAATTTCAAATGTGGCGGCAATACCACTCGTCCGTGCACGGTCAATCATTGCGGGCGAAGAATCGATGCCGGTGATATTTGCCTTGGGATATTTCTGTCGCAACAGTGCTGTCGAGTTTCCGGGGCCACAACCCAAATCCACGATCTTGTGAAGATCATCAGCGGCAATGTGGGACATAAGATCAAGAGCCGGTTTTTCGCGTTCGCTGGCGAAAGCCAAATATTGCGATGGATTCCAATCCGTCATTTTTCCCTTGTTCCCCATGCAAAATACATTCAAATCGACGCTATGGTAAAACTGCATTCAAGCTGGCTCGCGAAACTTGAGGGCGAGTTTAGGCAACCTTACATGGCAGATCTCAAAGCCTTCTTGGCGGCTGAGCGTGCTGCTGGCAAGCTGATCTATCCCCGGGCCAGCGAATGGTTCCACGCGCTGGATGCGACGCCTCTTGATCAAGTGCGTGTAGTGATCTTGGGGCAAGACCCCTATCACGGCGAAGGTCAGGCCCATGGTCTGTGTTTCTCGGTGCGTGAAGGCGTTCGCCCTCCTCCTTCTCTGGTCAATATCTACAAGGAGTTGCAAAGTGATCTGGGGCTAGTGCCACCCCGCCATGGCAATCTGGAGTCATGGACGACGCAGGGCGTGTTGTTGCTCAACAGTGTTTTGACAGTCGAAGCTGGGCTTGCCGCGTCCCACGCGGGGAAAGGCTGGGAGAGATTTACCGACGCCGTGATCCGTGAGGTCAACGCCCTTCCCAACCCTGTGGTGTTTATCCTGTGGGGAAATTACGCCCAGAAAAAAGCCGGGTTTGTGGATGCGACGCGGCATTGCGTGATCAAATCGGCGCATCCCTCGCCACTATCGGCGCATAACGGATTCTTTGGTTCGAAGCCGTTCTCACTGGCCAATGAATTCATGATTGACAAGGGAATACAAGCAGTTGATTGGAAACTTCCTGATTTATGAATTTAATGCTTGACACCGCGCGGTGTTTCGGGTAGATCTTGGCATAGTCCAGCAATGAGACTTTCTCCCGACAACAGTTTTGAACCCATCAGGAAAACGACGTCGGTTGGATGTGCTCTGTTGTGGAGGTTTCACAATAGTTTTCGACGAATGGGAGGATATCACACTTACATCTATTGTGGTTCATTCAATGTCAGCACCCGCAGCGCCTTCGGCCTTATTTCAATGCGCACGGGATTTTTCAGCAACACTACTTCGCCGTCAATGGAGCTGAGCAACGCCTTACGTTTTTTTCTGGCGGATGACAACCGATTAGGCCTGCGCTTGATCGTGAGTGCCGCACCGGCGTGTTGCATCAGCGCGGTTTCCGGCGGACTTCGGCGCAAAAGATAGTCCCGCGCCAATCGCATCAAGGTTCTCAGCGACGTATCGTTT
>JANMEM010000052.1:0-4276 GCA_031376985.1 Hyphomicrobiales bacterium | reverse complement strand
CCACGTGGGAAGGTCTCCCTTGGCGCTCATGACAACGTTCTCTCTTGGTGCGCATGCTTCGAGGCTCGCAAGAGCTCGCACCTCAGCATGAGGGTGTGTGTGAGTCCCTCACCCTGAGGTACCCGCTCTATCGCGGGCCTCGAAGGGTGCGTCACGAGTTCAGTCACCCTCATCACCCAGCACCCTTTGACACGCCAGCCATCAGCAAGCCAAGTTCACGTTCTGATGCGTCTGCATTGCGTTCACCCATGACACGGCCTGCAAACATGACGATGATGCGATCTGACAATGAGCGGATTTCGTCGAGTTCCACTGACACCAACAAAATCGCCTTTCCCTGGTCACGCAGTTCAATCAGGCGGCGGTGGATGAATTCGATGGCACCGATATCCACACCGCGAGTCGGTTGGCCAACGATGAGCAAATCTGGATCTCGTTCAATTTCGCGCGCCAGAATGATTTTCTGCTGGTTGCCGCCGGAGAATTTGGCACTCTTCAACAGCGGGTTAGCTGGGCGCACGTCGAAGGCTTTCATTTCGCGGGCGCAGCGATCCACCACGGCTTTGCGGTCGAGACGGAAGCCCTTGCCCAATGAATCGTCATAGTGCCAGCCAAGGATTGAAGACTCCGCCGCATCAAATGACGTGATCAGCCCACGGTGCTGGCGGTCTTCCGGAACATGGGCCAAGCCTTCCTGCCGCAATACACGGGGCGTCGTTTCGGCGGTGCAGGTCTTGGATTCAAAGATCACTGAGCCTGATGTGGGTGCGGCGATACCTGCAATCACGTCCAAAAGTTCCGACTGGCCATTGCCGGAAACGCCTGCAATGCCGACAATCTCGCCCTTGCGCACGGAGAACGATACATTGTCCACGCGGGCGATACCCTTCTTGTCTTTCCATGTGAGGTTCTTCACCTCCAGCACTATTTCGCCGGGCTTGGCCTTGCCTTTTTCGACATGCAACAAGACACTGCGGCCCACCATAGCTTCGGCCAGTTCTTCGACAGAGGTTTTGGCGGTTTCAAAATGCGCCACCATTTCACCCCGCCGCATGACCGAGACATGGTCGGTGGCACTCATGATTTCACGCAGCTTGTGGGTGATGAGAAGAATTGATTTTCCCTGATCCCTCAGTATACGGAGGATTCTGAACAGGTGATCGGCCTCATCTGGCGTCAAGACACCTGTGGGCTCATCAAGGATGAGAACCTGCGCGCCTTTGTAAAGTGCTTTCAGGATTTCAACACGCTGCTGCAAACCCACGGGCAATTCACCAACGATGGCGTCAGGGTCAACGTCGAGTTCATATTCATCGGCGAGGCGTTTCAACTCTTTGCGGGCCTTGGCCATGGCGGGGCCGATCAATGCGCCGCCTTCAGCACCGAGTACGATGTTTTCGAGAACCGTGAAGGTATCCACCAACATGAAATGCTGGTGCACCATGCCGATGCCAAGAGATATCGCATCTGTGGAGGTCTTGATTTTGACGGGCTTGCCGTCGACTTTGATCTCGCCGGAGTCAGCGGCGTAAAAACCAAACAGGATCGACATCAACGTGGATTTGCCAGCGCCATTTTCGCCGATGACGCCATGTATTGAGCCCTTGGCCACGGAGAGGTTCACGTCCTTGTTGGCGTGCACGGGTCCGAAGCGTTTGTCGATGTGGATGAGTTCAATGGCGGGGGTCATGGTGTGGATGAAGACCCCACCCGAAAACGGTGGGGTCTTCGATATCGTTACTCAACCGGGCACTTGTTGTCTTCCATGTAGTCATGGACCTTGACGGTGCCTGCGATGATATCGGCCTTGGCTTTTTCGACGGCGGTCGTCATTTCAGCAGTCACCAATGGCTTGTTGTTGTCGTCCATGGCGTAACCCACGCCATCTTCTGCAAGGCCAAGCGCCTGAATGCCTGGCTTGAAGGTGCCGTCCTTGCCGGACTTCATGACGTTGTAAACGGCAACGTCAACGCGCTTCAGCATCGAAGTCAGAACCTGACCGGGGTGCAGGTAGTTCTGGTTGGCATCGACACCGATCGACAGGATTTTCGAGTCAGCAGCGGCTTGCAATACGCCAAGACCCGTGGCACCGGCAGCAGCATAAACCACGTCGGAGCCTTGGGAAATCTGGCCCTTGGTGATTTCACCACCCTTCACAGGGTCATTCCATGCAGCACCCGTATCACCCGTCATATTCTGGATGACCTTGGCATCAGGCTTTGCAGCCTTCACACCTTGGGCATAGCCGCAGGCAAATTTGCGGATCAATGGAATGTCCATGCCGCCCACAAAAGACACGGTGCCAGACTTTGACGCCATGCCCGCCATCATGCCTGCGAGGTATGAGCCTTCATGTTCCTTGAACACGATGGACTGCACGTTTGGCAGGTCAACAACCATGTCAACAATGGCGAACTTCAGGTCAGGATATTCCTTGGCCACTTTTTCTACCGCTGCAGCTTGTGCAAAGCCAGCCGCGATGATGGGGGAATAGCCCTGGTCGGCGTAGTTGCGGATGGCCTGTTCGCGCTGGGCTTCATTGGCGATTTCAAACTCGCCATAAGCGGTGCCGGTCTCGGTTTTGAACTTTTCCGAGCCATTGAACATGGACTCGTTGAAAGACTTGTCAAACTTGCCGCCGATATCGAAAACGATGGCGGGCTTGTCATCGGCAGCAAATGCCGAAACGGCCATGAGGCCCAAAAGTGCCGTGGCACTGAGTAATTTCCTGATCATAGTGTACTCCCTGTTTTTTTGACCGGCTGATCAAGCCTTGGGGGCAGATGACGACAAATCCTCGGGTTTTGCAAGCGGGGTTGAAGAACAATTCGGGCAATCACATATATCGGAGCAAGCGATTGCCGTGCCATAACGGGCGACAGACGTGAAGCTGCTGTTACAGGGCCTTAAAGATGTCGCGTTTGACCGTTTTTTCATCACCGCTGCTGCTGGGTTTTGACCAGCTCGAGCACCTGCTGGAGCAGGCCACCAAGGCGGGAGATGGCTATCCACCCTATAATATTGAACGTCTGGCACATCCCGGAAACAGTAGTGAAAACTGGCAGATCACGCTGGCCGTAGCCGGTTTCACTGCGGATGATCTTGAAGTGACCATGGACGGCAAGCAGCTTGTCATCAAAGGTCGACAGGCCAGCGATGATCGTGGTGATTATCTGCACAAGGGCATCGCCGGTCGTTCCTTCACCCGCAGTTTTGTGTTGGCCGATGGCATGGAAGTGACTGCAGCAGAGCTTCGCAACGGATTGTTGACGATTTTGCTTAAACGTATTGCACCAGTCAAACATTTGGTGCGTATCCAGATTGAGGAGCGATAAATGGAAAAGTTTTCGACGGCACTGACGACTGAACAACTGGCCCGTTTGGGTGGTGGTGTTCTCGGCTACGTTCGCGAGATCGAAGCCAAGGATGCCCGCGCCATGTTGGGCGAGGCCACCATTATCCCGGCAAAAGCCAAACTGTTTTGCCTGTACAATGCAGACGGAACACCTGTGTCAATTTCCGGCACACGGGAGGCGGCATTGGGTTCAGCATTTGAACACGAACTGACGCCAGCGAGTGTGCATTAAATCGAAGAAGAGACCTCAAGCCGCCGTTGCTGTTGACAGCGAGGCTTGCGTCAATATCGCGTAGAGACCGTCGATGTTTTCTGTACCGCGCAGTTTTTTCAATGTCGCTGAGTCCCTGAACAGCCGTGATACCCTTGCCAAGGCTGTCAAATGATCAGCACCTGCATGATCGGGTGAAATCAGCGCGAAAGCCAGATCCACGGGTTCACCATCAACGCTTTCAAAGGCAATCGGCGTTTGCAGACGTGCAAACACGCCATAGACCCGTTTGATCGATGGCAGGCGACCATGGGGGATGGCGATGCCCTGCCCCAGCCCGGTTGATCCAAGTTTCTCCCGCTGCAACAACGTATCGAAAATCACGCGGCTATCTATGGCGACGAGCGACGCCAGGGATTGTGCCAATTCCTGTAACAGCTGTTTCTTGTTTTGAACTTTGAGGCTTGGCAGGATGGCGCGGGCATCAATGATATCGTGCAGTGTCATTGCATATTCTATCCGTGTTCGGCAGATCACAACCTGGCATTTGCCATGCCAGACTGTCCTGCTGTTTTCATTCATGCATCCCGCGTCCCCCGCGATGCCAGACTCAAAACCCACCTCAAGCAATGCCCCGATGTGAGAGCATTTCGACGGAAGGTCAAGAGCTGTTGTGGAGGTGGATGATATCAAACTCAAGGGCGGTTTTT
>JANMEM010000552.1:0-11019 GCA_031376985.1 Hyphomicrobiales bacterium | reverse complement strand
TTGTTTGCGGGTGTCCATATAGGCTTTATCGTTCCACGCACCAATGTCGCGGTTGGTGACACGCGACGCGGTGTTGGGGCGGAGTTCCGATTCATAGGCAAAAGGGTCGGCTTTCAACGGGAGACGGTTACCATCCTTGCCAATGATTTCGAATTTGTAGCCTTGGCCCGTCGTGGCACCCGGCACGAAAGTTTCCCAAATGCCGGTGTTCATGCGGAGCCGCATGACGTGCAGGCGACCATCCCAATTGTTGAAATCGCCAATGACGGAAACGCGCTTGGCATTGGGCGCCCAGACGGCAAAGTGTACGCCGTCAGCACCTTCGTGGTGCATCGCGTGCGCACCCATCTTGTCGTAGAGACGAAGGTGGTTTCCTTCACCGATATAATAATCATCCATGGGCCCGAGAACGGGGCCGAAGGAATAAGCGTCAGTCACTGTCCACTTGCCACCAGCATTCGCGCAGGCAAAGCGGATGGGCTGCTGGGCGTCAGCTGTAACAGAGCCTTCGAAGAAACCAGCGTCGTGGCGCTTTTCAATGGCACCTAGACTTTTGCCGGACAGGCTTTCCACTACAATTGTGTCAGCGCCCGGAATGAAAGCACGGGCAATCCAAAGCTTGCCCGACTTGTGCAGGCCGAGAACTGAAAAGGGGTCACCGTGGCTTCCGTGCACAATTGCAGCCAAAGCTGCGGCGCCGGTTGTCCAAGCAGGCTGTTTCGCCATCGTTGTTCCCCTCCCTTACTGATGTGCCTGCCTGATTATGTTTCAGGTTTCCGGCACGTTACAACACACTGTCAATTCACTGGAAGCTTCCAAATATCACGCGCGTAATCACGTATCGTGCGATCGGAAGAGAACCAGCCCATGCTGACGCTATTGATGATCGCCTTTTCCGTCCAGCGCTTTTTATGTTGCCACAGATTTGAGACGTTTTGCTGGGCTTGCGCATAGGAATCGAAATCGGTGCCGATCAGGAAGTAGTCGTTGCCCATGATGGAATCGACAATCGGCTTGTAACGGTCATGGTCCCCTTGCGAGAAGGTGCCGGCCAGAAGTGCGTTCATCACACCCGTGAGGGCTGGCGATGATTCCACCACGGAGCGACCGTTGATGCCCTTGGCGCGACGAATATCGACCTCATCGGCGCGGAGGCCGAAAATGAAAATATTATCGTCACCCACCTGCTCGTGCATTTCCACATTCGCACCATCCATGGTGCCGATGGTCAAGGCACCATTCAGGGCAAGCTTCATGTTGCCGGTGCCAGAGGCTTCCATGCCCGCTGTTGATATCTGTTCAGACAGATCGGCAGCCGGAACGATGACTTCCGCCAAGCTTACATTGTAGTTCGGAATGAAGGCCACACGCAGAGCGCCACGCAAGCTTGAGTCATTGTTGACAACCTGGGCCACGTCATTGATGAGTTTGATGGTGAGCTTGGCCATGTGGTAGCTGGCGGCAGCTTTGCCGGCGAAAATTTTGACGCGGGGTGCCCAGGTTTTTTCCGGGTGGGCACGCATGTTGTTGTAGAGTGCTATCGTCTCCAGAATGTTGAGCAATTGGCGCTTGTATTCGTGGATGCGCTTGATCTGCACGTCGAACATCGAGTCCGGATCCAGCGACAGATCCATCCTCGCCTTCACAAGGTTTGAGAGTGCGGCCTTGTTATCGTGCTTGATGCGCTTGAAGGCGTCCTGGAAATTGCTGTCCTTGGCTAGCGGAAGCGCCTCTTTCAGAAGTTCGGTTTCAGCGAAAATATCCTTGCCAATCGCGTCTTGCAGCAGGTGGGCCAATTCGGGGTTCACACCCTTCAGCCAGCGGCGTGGCGTGACGCCATTGGTCTTGTTGTTGATACGGCCAGGGTAGAGCTCGTTCAGCTTGCTGAACACGCTCTGTTTCATCAGGCCAGTGTGCAAGGCAGACACACCGTTGATGCTGTGGGAGCCCACAAAAGCCAATTGACCCATGCGCACGCGGCGGCCACCAGCTTCGTCGATCAATGAAATGGCGGTTATGAATTCATCGCCGCTGAAGCCCTTCTTTTTGGCCTCCTCAATCACCTTGGCATTGATCGCGTATACGATTTGCATATGCCGTGGCAGCACACTTTCGAACAGGTGGACTGGCCAGCTTTCCAGTGCTTCCGGCAACAATGTGTGGTTCGTGTAACCCGTCACGGCACGCGTGATGTCCCATGCCTTGTCCCAGGTCATGTTATGAATGTCGATGAGTAGCCGCATCATTTCCGCCACGGCAATGGCGGGGTGGGTGTCGTTGAGTTGAATGGCAACCTTGTCCGGCAAATTGGTCAGGTCCGGATATTGCTGCATATGGCGGCGCAGAATGTCTTGCAGGGAAGCCGAGGTGAAGAAGAACTCCTGACGCAGGCGCAATTCCTGGCCTGCCGGTGTTGAATCTGCGGGATAGAGAACACGGGTCAGAATTTCAGCCTTGTTTGTACTGGACAGGGCACCCGTATAGTCGCCGCTGTTGAAGGCATCGAGATGGATGGGGTCAAGCGCCTTGGCACTCCATAGACGCAAGGTGTTTACGCGGTTGCCTTTCCAACCCACCATTGGAGTGTCATAGGCTGTTGCATGCAGCACTTCGCCGGCGTGCCATGTGGCATGAATGGTGCCGTCCTTGGCAGTCTCCGACGTGACGTGGCCGCCGTATGAAATGCGATATGATGCTTCCCTGCGGGCAAATTCCCAAGGGTTGCCATATTCGAGCCACGTCTCCGGCGCTTCAGTTTGCCAACCGTCTTTTATAATTTGGCGGAACAGTCCGTGATTGTAGCGAATGCCATAACCGTAAGCCGGGATGTTGAGAGTGGCCATGCTTTCCATGAAGCACGCGGCAAGGCGACCCAAGCCGCCATTGCCGAGGGCGGCATCCGGTTCCAGCTCTTCAACGAAATTCAAATCGACATTCAAATCAGACAAGGCCTTTTGGAATGTGGCCGTCAATTCCAGATTGCTCAAGGCGTCGCGCAGCAGGCGGCCAATGAGAAATTCCAGTGAAAGATAATAGACACGCTTGGACTGGTCCTGATAGCTTTTGCGGGTGGAGGCCATCCACTGATCAATAATTGTATCGCGCAGGGCCAGAATGGTAGCGCGCAGCCAATCATGGCGTTTGGCCACAACCGGGTCTTTGCCTATGGCATAGGTGAGCTTGTGGAGAATGCGGGTTCGGATAATATCAGCTTCGGTGTGTGCGTTCATCATTTTACCTGGGCAGTTGCTAATTTTTCGAGCGTTTGCCAAGTTTTTGGCGCATGCGCAAGGTCAGCAAGTTTACGTTTTGTGGAGAAGGAAAACCAAGCTTTGCCAAAATTCAGCGCAAACCTGTCAATGCTCTTCACCGAGTATCCCTTCTTAGACTGTTTTGTTGCATGTGCGAAAGCGGGATTTCACGCCGTTGAATATGTTTCTCCTTATGATTGCCCGGCAGTACAAATTGCAGAAATTCTTCCGCAAAATCAATTACAACAGGCTTTGTTTAACTTGCCCGTGGGCGATTGGGCCGAAGGAGAACGCGGCATCGCCTGCTTGCCGGACCGGGTGGGCGAATTTCAGGGTGGCGTTGGAACAGCAATTTCTTCCGCTACGATTCTAGGTAATCCCATCATAAATTGCCTAGCGGGCATCAAGCCTGAGAGTTTGAAGTATGATGTTGCCTGGGAAACTCTCGTCAAGAATTTGCGCTTCGCCGGACGCGAACTGGATAAAGCCGGGCTGACATTGTTGGTTGAGCCGATCAATCATTACGACATGCCGGGTTTCATGTTGAATACATCTGCGGATGGTATTCGCGCCATTGACGAGACCGGGGAACCTTCCATCAAACTTCAATATGACATTTATCATATGCAAAGGATGGAGGGTGAAGTGAGCAGCACAATCGAAAGGCTGTTCCTGCGCATCGGGCATTTTCAATGTGCGGGTGTTCCTGGGAGAACTGAGCCTGACCGGGGTGAGTTAAACTATGCCTAAGTGTTCGGATTGATTGACCAATTGGGATATGATGGGCGGGTGGGAGCCGAATATAGACCCGTAGCTGGAGCGGAACAAGGTTTGGGGTGGATGAAGGCGTTTTGTTAGTCGAGTGCTGTTGCAGCCGCATATCCCAACACAGTCGCAATGACTTCTGACAGTTTGACCAGAGATTTTCTGTCTAACTTTCCAATTATTCGCACAATCCGATTGCTCTCAATCGTGGCAATTTTGCTTGGCCTTAAGACAGAAGCGCTCGTCAGGCCCGTGCTCTTGAGCGCAAACTCAATATCATCTGGTTGACCTTTGTTTTCTGCGCTTGTGATCATCATCACCCAAACGAGGCTTTGTCTCGCATTAAAGGAGGTACTTGAAACGACGAGGGCCGGACGGCGCTTTTCGGCCAACTTATCTGAATAAGGGAAAGGGACAACGACAACGTCGCCGAATTTAACCGACAGATTAGAGGTTGCCGTAGGCTTTTTCATCTGCCGCACTGTTCCATTCGGTGAAGACCGCGAAGGGATCATCTTCGGCACCATTGGTTGCCTTATCCACAACAATGCCGTCTTCGGTCATGGCAAAGCGCAGCCGATCACCGGGCTTGAGGCCCAAAAGCTCCCGGACTTCCTTGGGGATGACCGTTTGGCTTTTTGAAGTGATTTTTGAGAATACAGCATTCATCAAAGTAAGGTATCTTACTGTCTTACAAAAATCAAGGGCTGAGAATCAGCGGAACTGGCAAGATAACCTCTTCCAAATTCTCCCCCGGCCCAATTCGGTCCACCACGAGGAAACGGCTTTCGTTTTCGAACACCAGCAGTGGAAAATGCCAGATATTGCGATAATAGTTTATGCCCTGTCGGCCAGTCGCCGAAAATGCACGATACGTTGATGGATCCTCAGGATCGCTGCACACCAGCACCAGCCAAGGTTTATCCTGCAAAGGATAGAATAATTGTGTGCCAAGCGGATGGCGTTCCATCAGGTTGATGATGATGGGCTCAGGGCGCGGATTTGCGGTGAAGAGGCTGATGTTGGTTTCGCCGCCTTCGGTTGCAACATCGATTTTTGCCAGATTGTTGAAACGCTGGGCAAAGCCTTGGTTGATCTGGACGGGTGCAACGCCATCCAATTCCACGACGTCACCGAAAGGTGCGAAAGCGGTTTTGGTCAAAGGTTTGGGTCTGAGCATCAGCGGAAAAGTTTTAGCTTTGGGTGGCGGTTCACGTCCTTGTACAGCAGGTAGCGAAAGGGTCCTGGGCCGCCTGCGTAACAGGCTTGCGGGCAGAAAGCGCGCAGCCACATGAAGTCTCCGGCTTCGACTTCCACCCAGTCGTTATTCAGGCGATAGACAGCCTTGCCTTCCAGCACATAAAGCCCGTGTTCCATCACATGGGTTTCGGCGAATGGAATGGTACCGCCAGGCTGGAAGGTGACGATGTTCACATGCATGTCATGGCGAATGTCTGCAGGGTCGGCAAAGCGTGACGTGGCCCACGTGCCGTTGGTGCCGGGCATGGCGGTGGGAGTTATGGCCGCGTCTGAGGTCACGAAAGCGTCGGGCTTGGCGACGCCTTCTGCGGGTTCATAAGATTTCCGGACCCAGTGGAATTTGCTGGGTTCACTGCCAACGTTTTTCAGCGACCATTTTGTATGTGACGGAATATAGGCATAGCCGCCCGCCTTGAGATTGTGGGATGCCCCAGCGATTGTGAGGGTTGCGGCACCGCTGACGAAAAACAATACACATTCCGCGTCAGTGTCCGGTTCAGGATTTTCGCTGCCGCCACCGGGGGCCACTTCCATGATGTATTGCGAGAAGGTTTCGGCAAAGCCGGATAAAGGCCGAGCAATGATCCATGCGCGGGTGTTGTTCCAATGGGGCAGCAGGCTGGTGACGATATCCTGCATCACACCCTTGGGAATGACGGCATAGGCCTCGGTGAAAATGGCGCGGCCCGTGAGCAGTTGGGTCTGGGGTGGGTGACCACCCGTTTGGGAATAGTATTGTGATGTCATGATTGCTGTGTATCGCATTATTCCACTATGGTCGAGAGCATGCCGAGGAGCGAAACTGACATGAAAGATTTTTTGAAGCGCGCCATTGCACAGGGCAGAGGGCAAGAGCCTGCTGACCTCGTTTTGAAGAATGGCAGTTTTTATGATTTGGTGACGGGGCGTGTGATTGCATCGGACATCGCGATATGTGGAGACCGGATTGTTGGCACCTGTGGCACGTATCACGGCCAGACGGAAATCGACATCACGGGGCAAATCGTTGTCCCCGGTTTCATTGACACGCATTTGCATGTCGAGTCTTCACTGGTCACCCCGCATGAGTTTGATCGTTGCGTGCTGCGTCATGGCGTGACCACGGCAATTTGTGATCCGCATGAAATTGCCAATGTGCTGGGGCTGGAGGGTCTGAAATATTTTTTTGAATGTGCCGAACAGACCATTATGGATCTACGCGTGCAGCTTTCAAGCTGCGTGCCTGCCACGCATCTGGAAACATCGGGCGCACGACTGACCGCTGATGATTTGAAACCTTTCATGGGGCACCCCAAAAACATCGGGCTTGCGGAATTCATGAATTTTCCGGGTGTCTTGAATCTTGATCCAGAATGTCTCGACAAGTTGGCGCTGTTTCAGGGGGGGCACATTGATGGCCATGCGCCCTTGGTGCGCGGTATGGATTTGAATGGCTATTTGTCGGCGGGTATTCGCACGGACCATGAGACGACGACGGCGGAAGAGGCTTTGGAGAAATTATCGAAGGGCATGACTATTTTGATCCGCGAAGGTTCGGTGTCCAAGGATTTACATGCGCTGATTTCAATCATGACAGAGCGCAATTCGGCCTTCATTGCTCTGTGTACGGATGATCGAAACCCGCTGGACATTGCCGAAGAGGGGCATCTGGATTTTATGATCCGCGAAGCCATTCGCTGCGGTGCTGATGTGTTGGCGACTTACCGTGCCGCAAGTATTTCAGGCGCAAAGGCATTCCGGTTGCATGATCGCGGATTGGTGGCACCGGGATGGCGGGCTGACTTGGTGGTGGTTCACGCACTGGCATCTTGTCAAGTGTCACATGTCATCAGTGCCGGACGGGTTGTGGATGATGCCTTGTTTGCCACGCGCAAATCTGTGTCGCCTGTCGGCTTGAACAGTGTGAAGTCCAAACCTGTTTCTGCATTGCAATTGCAAGCGCGAGGTACAGGCGTTGATGTGCCAGTGATCGGCGTCAACCCTGGCAAGATCATCACACAGCATTTGCGCCGCACATTACCCTCGGAAAACGGTGTGACGGTTGCGGATATCTCTCAGGATTGCATCAAGGTGGCAGTGATTGAACGACATGGCGTGAACGGCAATATCGGCGTGGGGTTCGTCAATGGCTTTGGTTTGAAATACGGCGCCATCGCCTCTACAGTCGGCCATGACAGTCACAACATATGTATTATCGGTGCATCAGATGATGACATGGCGGTTGCCGCCAATCGGATGAAAGATATTGGCGGGGGTTTTGTGGTGGTGCGTGATGGCAAGGTGTTGGCTGAATTGCCTCTGCCGATTGCAGGGTTGATGAGTGACGCGTCGTTTGAAGATGTGCGTGAAGCACTGATCCCATTGCGGGCCGCTGGAAAATCTCTCGGAACAATTCTTCAAGAACCTTTTCTTCAGGTGGCGTTCTTGCCTCTGCCGGTCATTCCGCATTTGAAAATCACCGACCGGGGCATTGTCGATGTGGACGCCTTTTGCTTGTTGAGCTGATGTTTCCGCTTTGGCTTGAAACAGGAAAGCCCGCTATCTCATTAAGACAGCGGGCTTTTTGGTGGTTGCGGGAGCCAGATTTGAACTGACGACCTTCAGGTTATGAGCCTGACGAGCTACCGGGCTGCTCCATCCCGCGTCAAAGTGAAAGGGCGTTATGCCCGGACGCGAGGCGGGGTGTAGCAGTGCTTTGTTTGAATGGGAACCCCCAACCGATATATATTTTTGCGCGGCGACATTCTGGAATATTCAGAGAACCTTGTGCTGTTGCGGCACAGCTGTTCGGACTTTGTACAGCCTGATAAAGCATTGTTAAGAAAAATTATTCCAGTTGGAAAGGGTTTCGAAACCACCTCACGATATTCTAACTTCACGACATGCGTTGCCTCTTAGCGGGGAAGTGTCACAGGCGTTCTGGGATAAGGTACTGCGTACCCGGATGCCAGTTTGTAACATGGGGAGCTTCCGGAGACGGACGCTTCCCATTTGTTTTTTGACCCTTCAACTTCACAGTGCTTGCCAATTTCCCGATGTTGCAGCATGATTATTTCATAAGCTGAAATAATAAAAATGTGGCTTTGAAGTTCGTGGGAGAATTTGCATGATCAATCGCAGGCAGGTTTTGGGATCGCTGGCTGTGTTCGCCATCGGCAGCACAAGGCTATCGGCAGCAGTGTCTCGCCCGACAGCACAGGACGTTTTACAACACTGGTATGGTTTGACGCTTGAGCTGGTGCGCCACACGGCAACCTATTCGCCTCCTGTTGCCAGTCGTGCTTTTGCCTATCTCGGCATCATTGCATATGAAGCCGTTGCTTCAGGCGGCGGCGCCTTGCAGGGCTTGTCCAGCCAGTTGCCGGATTTGAAACCTCTGCCACTTCGGCAATCGGATGCAAAGTATGATGAGGCCAATGTTTTGCACGGGGCGTTGCAGAGTGCTGTGGAAGTGCTGTTCAGCAACACAGGCCCAACGGGTCAGCGAGCCTTGAAGGCTGTAAGCCACAAGATGGATGGTGAACTCTCTGCCGGATTGTCGACATCACGCATCAGGCGGAGCAGGGGATTTGGCCAAGACATTGCAAAACATGTGCTGAATTGGTCTTTGAACGATGGTGGTGCGGAAGTTCTCAACATGGGCTTTCCGCAAAGTTTCAAACTTGTTGATGCGCCGGGCCACTGGAAGCCGACAAGTCCCATTCGGATGCAGCAGGCCCCGTTGTTGCCAACCTGGGGCGAGAATCGCACCTTTGCAGTTGCCAATGGTGCCACCTGTGCGCTGCCAGCGCCGCCTGTCTATAGCGAAGACAAAACATCCGAGTTCTACAAGCAGGCATTCGAAGTCTATGACACAGTCAAAAACATTACGTCGGAGCAACGGCTGACCGCGCGTTTCTGGTCAGATGATCCGATGCTGTCACCCACGCCGCCTGGACACTGGATGTTCATCGCGCTGGATATTTTAAAAACAAAGAACGCCAGTATTGAAGACAGTGTGGATCTCATGGCGCGGCTTGGCATTGCGGTGTCAGATGCGTTCGTTGCCTGCTGGAAAAGCAAAATGCAATATGATCTGTTGCGACCTGTCACCTACATCAAAAAGCTGATCGACAAGACGTGGGAACCGCTTTTGATCACGCCGCCATTCCCTGAATATCCTTCTGGACACAGCACACAATCTGGTGCTGCAGCAGTCGTCTTGACGCAGTTTTTTGGTGAAAATTTTACCTTCGAGGATAAAACACATGTGCGGGAAAAACTTCCTGTGCGGACCTATAAAGATTTCTGGGATGCGGCCAATGAAGCAGGAATTTCACGGCTCTATGGCGGCATTCATTTCAGGGCTGCCATAGATCGTGGGCTCGATCAGGGCCGTTGCATCGGTGCGGCGGTGAATGCACTCAAGACAAGGCGCACAGCATGATCCGAAATTCAGTCATTGCTGCGTCTGTGTTCGGTTTAGGTGTCGCAATTGCTCAAGCTGATGCACCAACACCTGTTGTTCCAAAGTTTGAAGAAGTAACCGCATCGTCTGGTGTTTCGTCCGTCTATAGCGGCGAATATCTTTACATGGTTGGCGGCGGTGCCGCGACGTTTGACTGCAATGCCGATGGCTATCCGGATTTACTTACAGCAGGAGGTGAAGGTCGTGCATCATTCTATCGCAACACGTCGAAGCAGGGCGGTGCGCTGAAATTCAAAAAGCAAAAAAGCGGACTTGAACTTGACAAGGTGACTGGGGCCTATCCGCTTGATATTGATGCTGATGGCAACATCGACTTGGTGATTTTGCGCGTTGGCGAAAACAAGGTCATGCGCGGGCTTGGGAACTGCAAATTTGAAGTTGCAAACAAGAAGTGGGGTTTTGACGGGGGCGACGCTTGGTCTACCGCTTTTGCTGCCACTTTCGAAAAAGGTGCGGTGTGGCCAACCATTGCGGTTGGAAACTACATTGATCCCAAACAGGAAATATCGCCATGGGGATCCTGCACCGACAACTGGTTGCAACGCGCACGTATTGACCAGAAGAAGCCGCCCTATGCCTTCACAAAACCAATTGCCTTGACACCAAGCTACTGCGCCTTGTCGATGCTGTTCACAGATTGGAACCGCTCCGGCACGCCTTCATTGCGCGTGTCGAATGACCGTGAGTATTATGAAGGCGGCGAGGAGCAAATGTGGAAGATCTCGCCTGACCAGCCGCCTGCACTTTACACCGACAAGGACGGGTGGAAACGTTTGCGCATCTGGGGCATGGGCATTGCGTCTGCCGACATCAATGGTGATACATATCCTGACTATTTCCTGACCTCGATGGCTGACAATAAGTTGCAGATGTTGAAAGAAGCAGCGGCAGAGGGGAAGTCGAAAGCCGACTTCAAGGACGTGGCTTGGCCAAGTGGCGTGACACTGCACCGCCCGACATTTGGTGATGATCTTAAAAATTCAACCGCATGGCATGCGCAATTTGAAGATGTGAACAACGATGGCTTGAATGATTTGTTTGTGGCCAAGGGAAACATTGATTCCATGCCTGACTTTGCCATGAAAGATCCGAATAATCTCGCGCTGGGCAAGGCCGACGGAGCGTTCGTTGATGTCGCGAAAGATGCAGGCGTTGCCAGCACGCAGACGTCACGTGGTGGCATGGTGGTGGATTTTAATCTTGATGGCCTGATGGATCTTGTGGTGGTCAACCGCCGCACTCCGGCGCAGCTGTGGCGCAACACGTCGAAGGATA
>JANMEM010000548.1:0-1765 GCA_031376985.1 Hyphomicrobiales bacterium | reverse complement strand
TATTGGACATGGAGCAACTTCCTGTCGATCATCCAGCAGAGCTATATCATGAAGCGCAATGGCACCGAGCTTAACCTGTTTGGAAATATCAGGGACAGTATTCCGTTCCTGCGCAAGAAGACCCCGGCGTGAGCATACGCTCCTACAACGAACTTGAATTGAAAGCGGGGCGGCAATTGTTTTCCGCCCCGAGTTCATTCCGTTTGGGCGTGGCCAAACTTGAACAGCTTCCGCCTGTGCGTGGCGTTGAGATTGCCATTGCCGGACGCTCCAATGTCGGGAAGTCATCACTGATCAATGCGCTGACGGGCGTCAAAGGTCTGGCCCGTGCATCGAACACACCCGGTCGTACGCGCGAGCTGAATTTCTTCGACATCGCAGGCCGCATGACCATGGTGGACATGCCGGGTTATGGTTATGCGAAAGCGCCCAAAACCGAAGTGAAGGCGTGGCAAGCCGTGCTGCGCGGCTACCTGCGTGGCCGCCCCGGATTGACGCGGGCCTTCGTGCTGATTGACAGCCGTCACGGCGTAAAGCCGGAAGATCTGGAAATGTTTGAAATGCTGGATGAGGCCGCTGTGGCCTACCAGATTGTGCTCACCAAAACCGACAAAATCAAGCCTGCCGAGTTGACGGCGGTGGTTGAAGACACTGCAAAAATTGTCGGTACACGCGCCGCCGCGTTTCCGCTGCTGCATGCCACCTCATCCGACAAGGACTGGGGCATGGCCGAGCTTAGGGCCGAGATTGCAGCTTTGTTGGTTTAAGCTACTTTTCATCCGGCGAATTTGCCCTATAAGGCCTTTCCGATTTCAGAGGACTGCTGCCGATGGTTGAAATTCCCGTCAATGAGACTGCCCGCATCCTGTCGGAGGCCTTGCCCTTTCTGCAACGCTATGATGACCAGATCATCGTGGTGAAATTTGGTGGTCACGCCATGGTGGACCAGAAACTGGCCAGTCAGTTTGCGCGTGACATGGTGATGCTGAAAGTCTGTGGTTTGAACCCCATCGTGGTGCACGGCGGCGGACCGCAAATCAACAAAATGCTGGACAAGCTGGCGGTGAAGCCTGAATTCCGCGATGGTTTGCGCGTCACCGATGATGCCACCATGGAAGTGGTGGAAATGGTGTTGGCAGGCTCCATTAACAAATCCATCGTGGCCTCCATTCAGCAGGCAGGCGGTCGCGCCGTTGGCATTTCCGGCAAGGACGGCAACCTGCTGATCGCCGAACGCTACACCAAAAAGAAAACCGACCCGGTGACGGGCGTCGAAACCACCATTGATTTTGGTCAAGTGGGCGAACCTGCGCGCATCAATATTGAAATCCTGCACACCATCATGAAGTCAGATGCCATTCCCGTGGTGGCTCCCATCGGTATTGGTTACGACGGCCAGACCTACAACGTGAATGCCGATACGGCAGCGGGTGCCATTGCTTCTGCAACGGGGGCAAAGCGCCTGTTGCTGCTCACCGATGTGGCAGGCGTTCTCGACAAGAACAAGGAACTGATCAGCGAATTGAAAATCGGTGACGTGCAGCAACTGATCGATGAAGGCACCATCACGGCCGGCATGATTCCAAAAATTGAAAGTGCCGTGTCCGTTGTCTGGTCCGGCGTTGAGGGCGTGATTATTTTGGATGGCCGCGTGCCGCATTCGGTGCTGCTCGAACTTCTGACGCCACATGGCGTCGGCACCCGCATTTCGCGTTCGGGTGTATGAACAGTTTCGACCATATCGACACCTGGGTGTTTGACCTCG
>JANMEM010000519.1:0-2575 GCA_031376985.1 Hyphomicrobiales bacterium | reverse complement strand
TAGCTTGAACCATCGGTGTTGAAATCCACCGATTGCACGACAGGTGCTGGATTGTAGCGTGGTGCCACGACCAGCGGCAAGCGCAGTGAATAGGTGCCAGCCGATTGGGCGATGGTTTCCTGATATTCGATCTGCACCACCACAGTTTCATGGGGGCCGATGTTGGCCACGGAATTGGTGAAGAGGTTTGGGCGTTCCTGTTCCAAGAGCGATGCTGTTTGTCCCTCGCGCTTGGCGGCTTCATAGATGATCTTGGCCTCTTTCTTTTCTTTCACCTCGCCGACGATGACGCGGTTTCCCGCAACGATTTTCAGTGTGTCTACTGCTGCACCTTCTGGAAGGGGAAACACGTAAACGCCTTCCACCCAGCCTTCAGATGGATTGGAGAAGCGCTGGGTCAGCACGGTGCGGCCGGTAGGACCGGAAATGGTGACTGAGTAATCAGAGCCTAAACGGGGGGCTTCGACATAGTCGCCCTTTTTGGTTTTGAGCAGCAGGCTGCCGGAGCCCATTTCATTGGGGCCAACACCTGCCTTTGCAGGGGTGAATAAGCCTGCCAGCAGAAAGCTCAAGGCCAGCAGCAGGGCAATACTTGTGTCGATGATGGTTTTTATCCGGCTATTTTGGCCGCCGGAACGCGCGAATGTGGTCACTTTAATTCCTCCGAAGTTAGCACCCTCGGTGAATTGAATTACGCCGATGCCAGTCAGGCTGCCAACGTGAAGAGCATCTTTCTTCTGCCGGAATCATCATTGCAAATGCTAGGCTGTGCGCAAATGTACGGATTTGTGCGGGAACGACCATGACGGATGAAGACCTTTCAATGGAAGAGAATTCACGGATCAGCAGTATGATCCGGGAGGAACTGGCCAAGCGGCGCATGACGCGGGCGGGTCTTGCGGACCATGCCAAGCTGTCGTTATCGACGTTGGAAAAAGCATTGTCTGGGCAGCGGCCCTTTACATTGGCCACAGTTGTGCGCCTCGAAACTTCGCTGGGTCTGAAGTTGCGGAAGTCCGGCAATGGGCACTCTATGGAGAGCGCGACTGCGCCGGACTCACTGGGGTCGTATTCGCGTCCTGCGGTGAAATGGCTAGAGGGCAGCTATTTGACACTGCGACCGTCTTTCAGCGTGGCAAAGGCGATCTATGCTTATCGTACCGAAATCAGTTGGGACCGGACCTTGTCGCATCTGATTTTCCAGGAAAGTGACCGGTTGGATTCAGCTTACAAGCAGGACGGTGCGGTGGCTGTGCCGCACCAATCCGGCTACATTTATCTTACCACCAACAAGCATGGCCAGCACCGCATGGCGACGTTGACGAGGCCAATGGTGGGAGGAGAAATGTTCGGTCTCTTGGCAACTCTGCAATCGGGGCGGGGGGCAACGCTGATGCCAATTGCGGTTCCGATTGTGCTGGCACCTGTTGCGATTTTTGGTGACGACTTGCGCTTTGGCTTGATCACGCCAGATGATGGGCTCTATCCGGCCTATGAAAAGTTGTTGCGGCGCTGCGTGAATGAGCCGTTTGTGATTTTGCAGCCGGAGTGAGGGTGGGTGCTTCGAGGCCCGCAAGAGGGCGGGCACCTCAGCATGAGGGACAACTATATATTTCCTCACCCTGAGGTGCGAGCACTTGCGAGCCTCGAAGGGCTGGTTGATCAATGCGCCGCGTTTGGTCGTTTCACCGCAGCGGCTGACTTTTTCACCAGGTCGCTGAATCCGGACCCGCCTGCGTCCATATGTTCAAAGAAATCCCGGCGCATGCGGGGTTCCCAGAATTTGCTGATGTGATCGGAAATGCCTTCGATGGCTTCCTTTTCCGAATAGCTTTTGAAAAAGTCACTGATCTGGTTTGCCATGCGGACCATGTCTTCAGTTTGCATGTTCGTCTCCGTCAAAAATCATGACGCCCTGTTTCGAGAGGGCGGCGAGGTTGAGACCTGCCTGCCTTGCGAGGCGGTGGGCGAGGGCGGTGGGTGCCGATACTGTGGCAAGCGCGCTGATACCGACGATCGCACATTTCTGCACCAGCTCGAAGGAACAGCGCGAGGACATCAACACGAAACCGTCGCACGGTGAGGTGCTGGACTGGGCCATGGCTCCGATCAGCTTGTCTAGGGCGTTATGGCGGCCCACGTCTTCGCGGGCGAGAAGTATTGCTCCGTATGCGGAACACCAGGCGGCAGCATGGACGGTGCGGTTGACTGCGTTCATGGGTTGGTGATTGGGAAGGTCGTGGAAAGCGCGGGACACGGCTTGGGGATCAAGACGGATTGGTGCGAGTTTTCCTGCTGGCATGCGGATGGCATCGGCCATGTCTTCGATGCCACAAAGGCCGCAGCCGACACGACCTTCCAGGGAACGGGAGACCATCCGTTCACGGATGATATTTTTTTCGTCGATGGCGATGTCAGCGGTGAAGCCTTCGCTTGAGGGCATGATCAGGACGTTGCTGATGTGGGAGGCACGGGTGACGAGGCCTTCGGAGAGGGCAAAGCCAATGGCAAAGTCTTCGAGATCAGCTGGCGTTGCCATCATCACGGCGTAGGGGGTGGAATTGAATTGGAGTGC
>JANMEM010000504.1:0-3537 GCA_031376985.1 Hyphomicrobiales bacterium | reverse complement strand
CATCGAAGAAGAAGCCAAAAAGCTTCCGGCCCATGTCAACATTGAGCTGTTGCTTGGGCTTGACGGACAAACAGTGCCTTTTGATCCCTCGCGGCTTGAACGTGCGGTGATCAACATGGTCAACAACGCCGTTGAGGCCATGACGGGCCCCGGCGAACAATCTCTGTCCGCAGCGGTTCCACCCAAACTTACGATTTCGACTTATATGAAGGGGGACTATATCAGTCTGAGGGTGACTGATAATGGTCCTGGAATTGCAGCGGATGTGCTTGTCCGAATTCGAGAGCCGCTGTTTACAACAAAGAGTTTTGGCACAGGCCTTGGTGTGCCGGCAATTGAACAAATTGCTGTTCAACATGGTGGCCGTTTGGATATCCGCTCGGAAGTCGGTGTGGGCAGCGTGTTTACAGTTTGGATGCCAGCCAAGGCTTGTGAGTCTGTTGATGACGAGAAGGCGGCCTGAAGGTCAGGTTCCCGCCAGACGTGTTTTCAATGCGATGATAATTCCAGACACTGCAATGACTGCCATGCCGATCAAACTGAGGCGGGATGGCAGATTTCCAAACACTATCAGGCCCAGAAGTCCGGCCCAAAGCATTTGCAAATATTGCAAGGGTGCCAGCACCGAAGCATTGGCATAACGATAGGCTGCCGTGAACAGATAATGTCCGACGCCCGCAAGAACGCCAAGGCTGAGCAATAGAGCTAAATCGCCGACGACTTCAGGCAGGCCATTGTAGGTCCAAGGTAGCAGCACGCCGAAAGCCAATGTGCCTGCAAGTGCACCGTAAAACGTCATCGCCGAATTGCTTTCAGTTTTTGCGAGAGTGCGGGACAACATCAAGTAGACGACCGACAGCGCAACGACGATGCCCATATAGCCCACACCCAGAGCGTCCACATCACCACCCGGCCGCGCAATCAACAGTACCCCGACAAAGCCCAGAAATGCCGCCAGCCAATCCAGTTTGGCCACGCGTTCCCCCAACATGGGACCTGCGATAACAACGACAAGCATGGGTGCAAGAAACACCATGGCGGTCACCTCTGCCACCTGCATCCGTTGCAATGCAAGGCCGAGGCACAGCGACGCTCCGGCAAGACAAGCGCCACGCACCAAGACCAAACCTGTGCGTTCGGTGCGCATGAAAGCCTTGCCTTCAAGCGGAGTGAAGATGGCAACTGTCAAAACCAGATTGACAGCATAGCGCACGAAAATGATGAATGGTACACTGACAGTCTGCGCCAGATGTTTTGTGGCCGTATCATTGCAGGTGAAAAACAGTCCGGCGAATACCACAAGCAACACACCGCGCCATGCGTGGTCATTACCCGCAGATTTCGCCAACACCTCAGTTCATTGCCTTTTCAAGATTTTCGTCAACGGCCTGAATAAAGCCCTCTGTGGTCAGCCACTTCTGTTCCGGCCCGACGAGCACCGCGAGGTCTTTCGTCATCTTGCCTTCTTCAATGGTGGCGACTGTTACCTTTTCCAGGGTGTCCGCGAACTTCAAAAGTTTTGCATTGTCGTCAAGTTTGGCACGATGCTTGAGCCCACCTGACCAAGCGTAGATTGAAGCTGTGGAATTCGTCGAAGTGGCTTTGCCTTGCTGGTGCAAACGGTAATGGCGCGTTACGGTGCCATGTGCCGCTTCAGCTTCCACGGTCTTGCCGTCTGGAGTGATCAAGACAGACGTCATGAGGCCCAGCGAACCATAGCCTTGTGCCACGAGATCAGACTGCACGTCGCCATCATAATTCTTGCAAGCCCAGATATAGCCACCCGTCCATTTCATGGCGGAGGCCACCATGTCGTCGATCAAGCGGTGTTCATAGGTGATGTTATTCTTGGCATAGTCAGCCTTGAATTCTGCGTCGAAAATGGCCTGGAAAATATCCTTGAAACGGCCATCATAGGCTTTGAGGATGGTGTTTTTCGAGGAGAAGTAGACTGGCAGTTTGCGCTGCAGACCATAGGTCAAAGAGGCGCGGGCGAATTCCTTGATGGAGTCATCAAGGTTATACATGGCCATGGCCACGCCGGCGTCGGGGGCCTTGAACACTTCTTTTTCGATGACAACACCATCTTCGCCAACGAACTTCATTGTGAGGGTGCCCTTGCCGGGGAAGGTAAAATCGGTGGCGCGGTATTGGTCACCGAAGGCATGGCGGCCGATGATGATGGGCTTGGTCCAGCCGGGCACCAAACGTGGCACATTCTGGCAGATGATGGGTTCGCGGAAAATCACGCCGCCCAGAATATTGCGGATGGTGCCATTGGGCGACTTCCACATTTGTTTGAGGTTGAATTCCTTCACACGGGCTTCGTCCGGCGTGATGGTGGCACATTTGACGCCAACGCCGTGTTTCTTGATGGCATGGGCGGAATCTATGGTCACCTGGTCGGACGTAGCGTCACGGTTTTCGACGGAGAGGTCATAGTAGTGCAGATCAATATCGAGATAGGGCAGGATCAGTTCCTTCTTGATCAAGTCCCAGATGATACGGGTCATTTCATCGCCGTCGAGTTCAACAACGGGATTTGCTACTTTGATCTTGTCCATGAATGCCTCTTGAGGGGTGCGAAACTGCGCGGCTTCTAGCAGGGCAGGTGGCAAGCCGCAATTGCATAGCTGCTGCTTTGACATCATAGCGGCGGCATGGCACCACGCGCCCCATGACTTCAACATCAACTGGCAATGCTTTCCATTCGCCGGCCTATTTGCGATTTTTCGCAAGTCGCGTCGGCCATCACTTCGGCATGCAGATCATGGTTACGGCGTTGACGTGGCAAATCTGGTCTATCACCCATGATGCGGTTTACCTCGGCTATGTCGGGCTGGCAGTTTTTTTGCCCGTGCTGTTGCTTGTCATTCCCGCTGGCCACGTGGCGGATCATTATGACCGCAAGATAATTCTCGCATCCTGTATGGCGCTGGAAGCGCTGGCGGCTTTGGGTCTTCTCTTGTTTTCGTTGGGAGACCAGTCTGTGGTGTGGCCAGTGTTTGTCTGCCTCATCATGATCGGGGTCGCCTCGGCTTTTGGCAACCCTGCTGCGTCGTCACTTGTGCCGAACATGTTGTCGCCAGAGCAGTTGCCGCATGGTATTTCGCTGAACTCCATCACATGGCAGGTCGCGTCCATCACTGGGCCGGTCATCGGCGGCTTGCTTTATGGCTTTGGCGCGCCGGTAGCTTATAGTGTGGCTCTCGCAGGACAAGTGTTGGCCACACTCCTGGTGCTTCTGATCGGCAAGGTGCAACAAGCCGCTGTGACCGAAAGCGAGGCGGGACTTTCCACTATACTCGCGGGCTTCAAGTTTATCTGGAGTGAACCTATTGTACTCGGTGCAATTTCACTCGATATGTTCGCAGTGTTCCTCGGTGGTGCCGTAGCGCTGCTGCCGATTTATGCCAGCGATATTCTGCATCTCGATTCCGTGGGGCTCGGTCTGCTGCGGGCTGCACCCGGTGTGGGTGCAGTGATTGTGGCGCTGTGGCTTTCGGTCTGGGGCATCAAGGACAGGGCAGGGTGGAT
>JANMEM010000442.1:0-1524 GCA_031376985.1 Hyphomicrobiales bacterium | reverse complement strand
AGCGTGATGATGGTTTGATGGTGGGTACGGTGCACCCGATTCAGACGATGGAACTGATATATGTACTGGAGTCGATTGGCTACGACCGTCCGATCTACTTTGATACGTTCCCGGACACGACGGGAATGGACCCGGTCGCCGAGTGCAGTGCCAATATTGCCACTGTTGAAGCGATGCGCAACGTCGTCAGAAAACTGCAGGCAGACAACCGCCTCAAGGCAGCGATTGCCGGACAAGATGCCGTGACCAGCAACACCGCCGTGCGTGAGGCCCTGTATGGCAAAACCCTCTGACCATTTCGCCGGACGTGTTGCCCTCGTCGTTGGCACCTATGATACAAAAAGCGAAGAGCTTGGCTTTGTGCGGGATAGATTGAGTTCCCTCGGCCTTGCCGTCAAAACTGTTGATGTTTCAACATCCGGCAGGCCATCAAGCGCTGATGTCACTCCAGAGCAGATTGCCACTATGCATGGGGGTGGACCATCCTCAGTGTTTGGCGCGGACCGCGGGCAGTCCGTCACGGCGATGGCTGAGGCATTTGCGCTATGGATTGTGCGAGAACGTGATGTTGGCGGCATTATTTCAGCGGGTGGTTCCGGTGGAACCACGCTTGCCACGGCGGGTATGCGCAAGTTGGCCGTGGGCATTCCGAAAGTCATGGTGTCAACCGTGGCGTCCGGCGAGGTTGGCCACTACGTCGGCCCGTCTGATATCATGATGATGTATTCAGTGGCTGACGTGCAGGGCATCAACCCGATCAGTGAAAAAGTGTTGTCGAATGCGGCAAACGCATTGGCCGGAATGATTGCCGGATTGCCCAGTGCTGCGGAACGCGACGTCACTCGCAGGAACGCCAGACTTGCCGTGGGTTTGACCATGTTCGGCGTGACCACGCCCTGTGTTCAGGCGATCCAGAAGAAACTGGAGGCTGACTACGACTGCATGATTTTTCACGCTACGGGCACGGGCGGTCGTTCCATGGAAAACCTCGTGGATTCGGGCCTCATCCATGCGATGATTGATATCACAACCACGGAAGTTGCGGATATGGTGGTGGGTGGTGTGTTTGCAGCTAACGCTGATCGCTTTGGTTCAGCCATACGCACGGGCGTACCTTATGTGGGTTCTGTCGGTGCGCTCGACATGGTCAACTTCGGCCCGCGCAACACGGTGTCGGAAAAATTTGCGGCCCGAAAATTTGTTGTTCACAATGCAAATGTCACATTGATGCGGACCACGCGGGACGAAAACCGCGCCATGGGCCAATGGATTGCGGAGCGCTTGAATCTCATGGCAGGGCCTGTGCGCTTTTTATTGCCTGAAGGCGGAGTGTCCATGCTGGATGCGCCTGACAAACCATTCCATGATCCGGAGGCGGACAACGCGCTGTTTGAGGCCATTGAGAAAACCCTGCGCGTCACAAGCAGACGAACGGTGCAGCGGGTGAACGCCAATATCAACGATGCCATTTTTGTTGATGCTGCGCTGGCAGCCTTCGCAAGTATCAAACCTGAATCTCAAAGG
>JANMEM010000420.1:0-3813 GCA_031376985.1 Hyphomicrobiales bacterium | reverse complement strand
ATTGAATGCACTGTCACCGTAACTCCGTAACTAATTGAATGCACTGTCACCGTAACGTCCGTCACCGTAACGTCACTGTAATTTTTAATGCACCGTCACCGTAACCGTTACCGTAGCCGCAGATCCTCACTGTCGTATGTGTTTGCGCGCTCATTGGGTTTGCGATTGGTCAATATGCTGGCAAACCATGATTTTACGGTGACAGTGCATTTAATTCTCTTCTCCCCTCCTTATCAAGGAGGGGCGGGGGGTGGATAGAGGCTAAATTCACCGGATTATCACCAGGTGACTTCCACGTAGCGCTGCCCCCTCCCTTATGGGGAGAAGACCGAACACGGCCATTTCCCTTTCCCCCGCCAATCCGCTAGACTTCATCCCGTGGGGGGCCACGAACCTGTTTTGACGGGACTTGCAGGATGGCCGCCCCATGACCAAAGTTGTTCTGATCACCGGTGCAAGCGACGGCATTGGCCTCGAAATTGCCCGGCAATCGGTGGCCATGGGCTATGCGGTGTTTATGCTTGCGCGAGATCCTGATCGTCTGCGACGCGCCGCAGAAACCGTGCCTGGCGAAAAACGCCCGCGTTTTGTTTCTGTGGATTTGACCGACGAGCGCGCGCTTGACGAGTTTTTCATTGGCATGGATGAAGCCGAACTGGTGCCTGATATTCTGGTCAACAATGCGGGCATCGGCACCACCGGTGCCTTTGCCGACGAATCCTGGGAAAAGCTTGACGCGCTGTTCAAGCTCAACATGCTCGCCACCTCACGTCTGAACCATTGGGCCGTGAGCCGCATGATCAAACGTGGCTCAGGTGCCATCGTCAACATGTCGTCAGCCGTGGCCAACAGACCCTCGCCCTGGTTTGCGGCCTATGCCGCCAGCAAGGCTTTCATCAACAGCTTGAGTCAGGCCCTGCATGTCGAGGCCAAACCCCACGGCGTTTCGGTGTCAGTCATTCACCCGCCGGAAGTGCGCGCAAGCTCCATGGTGAACCGCCGCAAGGCCGATTTGAGTTCGACTCTGGCCCTGAGATTATTGCCCAGCGTTTCAGAATACGCCGTAGCAAAGGCGGTGCTGAACGCAGCCCACGAAGGAAAACGTTCGGTCGCACTGGGCGTGGTCACCTGGGCCGCTATGGCAACAGCGGGAAAACTGCCGGCAGGGTTGGATCTGATGTTGATGTCAATGCTGTTCAGGCACCGCCCGTGGTTGGCGCGTTCGGATCATCCTCAAACAGCAACGCGTTCGGTACGTGACTGATCTTCATTTCCGCAACTTCGGCATAATTACCTGTCCCGCAACCTTCTCCAACGTGCGCCCGCCAATATAGCCGCCAACGCCAATCGACAGGAAATCCCAGAACTGCGGCGGCAACGCGCTCCAGCGCGGATTGAATGTCACGGGAGAGCCAAACACCGCATCCAAGAACGGAATCACCAGCCCCACAAACACAATGAAGCCCATCAGCGTCAGCATCACCAGTGGCCGCCAGTTGCGTGTCAGCCAATCCTCTGACTTGATTTCGGCCAGCACAATGGCTTGCTCCAGTTCTTCGGTTTTCCCCAAATGCTCGGCCAGTTTTGTTTGCAAATCTGCTTCCAGTTTGCGGCGCAATTCCTGGTCTTTCACAAACGCATCCAGCGCCTTGGTAATGGGGCCGCTCATCAGCCCCGTGACCAAATTCAAAATCAATGCAGCAGGCAACGCCATCACAGACCCTCCTCTTTCAGTTTTTTCACCCGTTCAAAAATGATCACTGCCAGTCCCGCCGCCATCAACAGCAACACCGCAAAAGCAGCAACTTTTACCGACGCCGAAAGCCACGCCTGCACGAGCGCCAACAACATCACCAATGCCGCACTCCAAATCGTCTTGCTCTGCTCTAACGGCTTGGCCTGCGTCGGCTGAACCACAACAACAGAAGCCGATGCAAACAGCGCCGCCTCCGCTGCACGCCGCTTTACCAAACCCGGCAACACATGGCCCCCCGCCTTGGTCCACAATTGCAGACGCCGGGGAACAGCCGCAAAATCCCTCGCATTGACCGCCGTCAACACGCTGGATTTTTTCAACGCACCCAGTCCCACATTGAACGCAAAAGACACCAGTGCCGAAAATTGCCCGTCGGAAAGGTCCACCCGCACCAGTGCGCGCACACCCCTTGCAAATTGCGCCACATCCCGCGCCAGAATCTTTCCGGCCTCGGCCTCTGAAATCGTCAAACCCGCAACAACCTCCGGCGCACTCGCCATCGACGTATGGCCATAGCCAATTGTCCACACCCCCACGGGGTCGCGATAGGCCGTGTTCCGCAAGCCCTCGAACTGCTTGATCAGGTCGAAACCCTCATCCGTCACGTTCATCAATTCCCACTCCTCATCATCATCGGCAGATACGCACTGGCAAATGCCCCCAGCGCCGCAGCCAGCGAAATCACCACGGTCAGCACCAGCCAACCACCCTTGGCCGACACCAGAGCATCGCGAATTTCCCGGACATCGGCGCGAATGCCTTGCAGCTCCGCCTCAACTGTTTCCATGCGGGCCTCAAGCCGGCCTACTTCCCGTTCCACATCTGTCATTTCCATTACCAACTCAAAACCACGATGAGACCGTGGCCACCATTGCCCCCGCGCCCGCCAGTCAAACCAGCCCCGCCACCACCGCCGCCACAGCCGCTGCCGCCATTGCCACCATCTCCTCCTGTCGCCGCATTGTTCGATCCACCGCCAGTGCCGGGTGCCGCCACCGAAGATGTCTGCGTCCACACGCCACCTGGTGACATGTCCAACCCCTCTTGCCCGCGTCCACCAATGGCAGCGCCGCCATTCAGTGAAGGCATCCAATAGGCACCGGAAAAAGAACCGCCCGCAAAATCCGCCGAGGTTGTGCCGCCTCCGCCTGCTCCACCATGCACCATGGCCACACCTGAAATATTGCCACCCGCCGCACCCGTGTGTGCGCCACCCACTGCGCCTGCCAAACCCACAATCGAAGTGGCCACACCTGTATGCGTCAGTGGATAAAATGCGCCAGCCCCAGCGGCAGCACCGGCAACTCCACCAGCAGTCAACGACCCTGCGCCACCTCCGCCTGCACCTGCTCCACCAGTAACCAAAACGCGTGTATAGGTGTTGAGAATTTCCGGAAACAAGTTGACGTAGCTGACGTTGCCCACTGCGCCCGCAACAGAGGCAGCACCGCCAAGTCCCCCACTTGCAACAAAGCAATAAAGAACGTCAGGCAAAACACTTGCGGGCAACAGCACCCGCGCCATGGCACCGCTGCCACCACCACCTCCGCCGCCCCGTGCAGTGGCAGCAGCACTGGAAAAGCCGCCGCCTCCACCGCCCCCTGATCCCAATGCGTAAATTGAAACCATGCTTTTGCCGCGCGGTTTCACCCAGGTCTGCCACTGGCCGGGTGCCCGGAACACCTGGACGTCAGCACCATTGATGGCATTCGGCAAATGTGAAGTATCAAACATCATCAAACCTCATTCCGTATAAGACCCACCAAACACCGTCACCGCATAACCAGCTGCAACTGCCGTACCCAGCGTGCAGAAAATCCTGTAACCCGCAGGAAGAGCAAAGTTCAGCGGCATTTCAAACGGCGGCTGTGCAGCAATTTCCGAAAGCGTTGTGGCGGGAAGTGTCATTTCGCCAATCAGCGAATTATTGGCGGCAACAGTGTTCACCGCACCCGTGTTCACAAACACGCGCAGCACCGTGGCAACATTTGTGCCAAGTGGCCTTGCAAACAGTTTTTGTGCAAAGGCCCCGTCAGCCCCTGCTGTAAAGGCAGTGG
>JANMEM010000419.1:0-6541 GCA_031376985.1 Hyphomicrobiales bacterium | reverse complement strand
TGAAATCGAGAATCTGCTTCATGGTCATAGTCCAATCGCCTCATCTTCGACGCCAAGATAAGCCTCGATGACGCGCGGATTATTCTGGATTTCAGTTGGTGTTCCCTCTGCGATTTTTTCGCCAAAATTCAAAACCACAATGCGATCCGATATTTTCATCACAGCTGGCATGTCATGTTCGACCAGGAGTACCGTCAATCCACGATCCCGCAACTTCCGCACCATTGTCACAGCCTTCATGGTTTCGTCGTGATTCATTCCAGCGAAGGGTTCGTCCAATAATAAAACAGCCGGATTGGTGGCAAGGCCTATGGCAATGCCGAGGGCACGCAAATGACCATGAGGCAAGTTCTTGGCCACTTCATTGGCAATGGAAGAAAGCCCAAGGAATTCTAGGATTTCATCGGCAGAAGTACCAAAATTTGCTTCGTCCTGCTTGGCCAGTTTTGTTCCGAGGAAGTAACCCAACAATGAGGCCTTCGAACGCAGGTGATGCGCAATGATGACATTGTCACGCACAGTCATGTTTCGAAAGATGGTTGTTTCCTGAAAAGTACGAACCACGCCTTTGCGTGCAGAAATGTGTGGTGCGAGGTTTGAAATACGTTCGCCCTTAAAGGTGACCTCACCTGCGGTGGGTTTCAGAAATGACGAAATCAGTTTGAACAGCGTGGATTTCCCGGCACCATTGGGACCAATCACGGAAACAATTTCTTTCTCCTTCACAATAAAGCTGACGTCATTTACGGCGGTGAGGCCACCGAAACGTTTTGTCATGCCTTTGACTTCAAGGATCTGTGACATGATTCACCCCTTCTTCCAGAGTGAACGCAGGCTCAGAATGCCATTGGGCAGAACCAGCATCAGAATGATCATCAGTGTTGAATAGATCAGCAGCTGGAATTTGCCTGTCTCGAACAACAGGTTCCATCCGAAATACAAGACCAGTGTTCCAAGCATCGGGCCGAAGACGTAACCAAGTCCGCCAAGGAAACAGTTCAACATGAAATTGACGGAGTCGGTTACTGTAAAACTTGAAGGGTAGACTGATTGAGTTGCGGCCACGAAGACCGCTCCGCTAATGCCGCCCAGGAAGGATGAGATTGCATAAGCTATGACCCGCAATGAGGCGATGTTCACACCAATTGAAGATGCGAGTTCTTCATTCTGTTGCAGCGACATGCAGATGTGGCCGATGCGCGAATTGACCAAACGATACATGCCCGCAAAACAAAGTGTCATCAGAACTGCTGACACATAGTAGAAGGCGATGCGCGGGTTTTCCATCGTTGAAAAATCCGGAATGATAGTGATGCCAAATATTGAGAGGGCACCGGGAAGTGGAATGCTGGTGATGCCTTTGGCACCGCTGGTGACGGGCAAAGCCAGAGCCAAGAGTCTGGTCACTTCTGTCAAAACCAGGGTTACCATGGCGAAATAAACACCGCGCAACCGCAGAATGGGGAACCCGATGAGAATGCTGGCAAGCGCGCAGAAAAAGCCTGCAATAGGCAACGTCCACCAGAATGAAAATCCATATGTCATCACGAGGACGGCAGAGACATAGCCTCCCATCAGGGCATAGGCACCTTGACCGATGTTGATGCGACCAATGAAAAACGTGAGCCAGACTCCGGCACTGGCGATGGACAAGAGAGCGACGGATGTCAGTGTATAATAGAAATCCTTGCGGCCTGTGACGCCGATCAAAAACGGCACAATGACAAAGACCGTCAAAAGAAAAATTGCGAGTGCAAGAAATTTACCGTTTTTGCTCATGGTCTGCTCAGCCCCAAGGCTTGCCCATCAGGCCATTGGGCCGGATGCTGAGGAACAACATCAATATGGCAAAAATGACAAGATAGGTCACATCGCCGTATTCACGCAAAACCGTCAAACCCACGGACTCCATCATGCCAAGTATAAACCCACCGGCAATGGCACCGCCAACCACACCCGCACCGCCAATCATGATCATTGTAAAAGCCTTGATTGATATCGGGCCGCCGATGCCGGCATTGACGCCTGTGATGGTCACCAAAAGGCCACCCGTGATGCCTGCCAGCATGGCCCCCAAGGCAAAGCCCAACATGGTATAGCGTTCAACCTCGACACCCATCAGCTGTGCGGCCACACGATCCTGCGCCAACGCACGCATCGCACGACCAGGTTTTGAATA
This sequence comes from Hyphomicrobiales bacterium, assembly GCA_031376985.1. Taxonomy (GTDB): domain Bacteria; phylum Pseudomonadota; class Alphaproteobacteria; order Rhizobiales; family Aestuariivirgaceae; genus Aestuariivirga. The sequence continues at coordinate 4,362 of JANMEM010000419.1, read as the reverse complement.
TTTCATCAATAGAATAAAGCCGACGATGCTAACGACGGCGATGAGACCCACAAGCAGTCTGTCATAGGGAAGGATGATGCCAAAATCGTTGAACACCCCTTTGACAATCTTGGGCACACCACGCTGCTTTTCTCCAAATATCAAAAGTATGATTGCATCAAAAAAGAAAGCCGTAGCCGCCGCCAGCAACATGGTGCTTTCCTCGCGGTGACTTCGTTTGATCACGGTGCGGAACAAATAGCGCTCCATAAGACCGCCGACAACAAACAGGGTTGCGCCAGAGGCGATAACAGCAAGTGGAAACGGAAGACCCAGTTGGCCATAGACGGCATAGGTTATAAAACCACCCAGAACATACATCTGACCATGGGCAAAATTCAGCACATTCATGAGCCCGAAAATCAGTGTCAGACCAAGCGCAATCAGCGCGTATTGCGCACCCAAATAGAGTCCGTTGGCAATTACCTGTTCCATGGTGCCACCCTGCGCCCGAAATAAATAAAGGAAGGGCCCGACTTTTCGCCGGGCCCCTCGACTGAATGATGTCGGCTTAGTCCACCGTTCCCACGAACAGTGTCTGGAACGCCCCGTCCTTGTACTCATTCACAACCATCGGGACCGAAACCTGGCGCTTTTGACCAAACGACGTTGAACCCACGTAGCTCAGCTTTGCATCGCCTTTGAGATAAGGGTTTGGTGCCGAGAACGAGTCCATGGTCTTCTTGAACTCTTCAACATTGTCGATGGCTGCTGGATTGGCCTTCAGCGTTTCGAGAATATAATCGAGAGCATAAACCTTGGTGTTTGACTCATCATTGTATTCACCAAACATTTCAGTGTATTTCGCAACGAATGCCTTCATCTGGTCAGATGCGATTTCAGGTGTTGATGCGCCGCCAACGGAGATGAAGCCATTGGCCAGTTCTCCGGCACCTTCCTGAAGCACCTTGGCGTCCTGGGCGGTTTCCGTGGAGATCAAACCTGTATAGCCCAGTTCGCGGGCTGAACGGATCAACAAGGGGGCGTTCGCAGGAGCCACTCCTGAGAGAACCAGAAGATCTGGCTTCAGAGCAACAATGGGCGTCAGAACGGGCGTGAAGTCGCGCGTGTCGTTTTGATAAGTATCGTTTGCGGCAATAACTTCCAGACCGAGCGCCTTGGCGGCTGCAACACCACCGTCACGCTGGCTGAGAGGATCGGATTCGTTGGCAGCAACGAAGGCAACTTTCTTCACGCCATTTTTTTCCATCAGGTATTTATAAATGGCGGGGCCTGATTGATAATTTGCAATCATACCGAGAACTGCGTTTGATGCCGGTGCAGTATAAAGTTCCTTGGGGAACGCATAGGGGAAATAGATGATGTTGTTTTTTTCAGCCACAGGGCGGACTGCCGCCGCACCGTCATCAACATTTGGACCCACAACATAGTGGATGCCTTCCTGGGCCATTTTCTCCATGCCTTCAACGGCGCGCTTGGGATCTTTCTGGTCATCAAACGTGACAACCTTGATCATGTAAGTCTTGTCGCCAATCTTGACGCCGCCGGCAGCGTTGTAGATGGCTTCAAGTGTTTGCATCGAACGCACGTTTGATGTGCCCCAGGCTGCTGCTGGTCCGCTGGTGACGCCAACGAAACCGATTTTCAATTCATCAGCTGCGAATGTTGCAAGCGAACTTGCTGCAAGAGCAACTGCAGTCGCTGAGACCATAATCGTACGTCGCGTAAAAGATTTAAAATGTGTCATGCCTGTTCTCCACTCTGGATTCGCGTTTTCCCACTTGGTCCGTCACTTTGCCTCTTTTTGGTTTGAGCCTTTGCACAACGGAATTGTCGTCACGATGGACTTTTTTGAAATCCCGTGCAATAGAAAAACAATATTGTATACAGTTGCCCAACGAAAAGGCAGGTTGCATAATTTGTGAGCGCAACATCAAGAAGCTGAGGCAGTCGCTTAAAAAAACAGGACGCTTTATGAAGATCAAGGTCATTAATCCAAACACGACGACAACAATGACCAACACAATTGTTGCTGCTGCGCGTGCTGTTGCCGGTTCAGGAACAGAGATCATTGGGGCCACATCACGTTCAGGTGCAGTTTCAATTGAAGGCCACTACGACGAGGCCATGAGCATCTTCGGGCTGGTGGATGCCATCAATGAAGGTCCTTTGGCTGATGCCTACATCATTGCATGTTTTGGTGATCCGGGACTTTTGGCAGCGCGTGAAATTGCAACCGGGCCTGTCATTGGCATAGCGGAAGCGGCCATGCATGCCGCTTGCTTTATTTCGACGGGGTTTTCCGTGGTGACGACGCTTGAACGCACGCGAGTCATCGCTGAACATCTGGTCAGAAATTATGGCATGGAACATCACTGCCGCCGTGTGCGTGCGACGGATATTCCCGTGTTGGAACTCGACAAGCCAGGTTCCAAGGCCAGAGACATGATCCTGAAGGAATGTGAAACGGCATTGTTGGAAGACAAGTCTGGCGCTATCGTTTTGGGCTGCGCCGGAATGGCGGACCTCAACCAGTTTTTGGAAGACAGGCTTGGTGTTCCTGTGATTGACGGCGTGACAGCGGCCGTCAAATTCGCTGAGGCCCTCGTCGGGCTGGGCCTGAAAACCAGCAAGCGGGGCGACCTCGCGTACCCACTGCACAAAACCTATGTCGGGAGCTTGAAAGCCTATGCTCCGCCATTGCGGCCAAACGCGGGAACCAATTCGCTTTGACCTACAATACTGTCTAGGTTTTCTTCTTTTTTCTATCTGGCTTTTTTGTAAACAGCGTCTTGAAATCCGGTGTCTGGCTGTTTGCAGTCAGGTCAATCTGCGCCTCAATGTGTCGGAGGTGATGCTCCATGTATTGAACGGCTTTGGACGAGTCCCGCGCCACCAATGCGTTGGCAATTTCAAGGTGCTCTGTGTGTGAACATGGTACTGCACCGGGTGACTCATAGAGCGCAATGATCAGGGATGATCGCGACACAAGCTCCTCCAGGAAGTTGTTGAGAACAGAATTGCCCGCCAAGACTGCCAGTTGGCGATGAAAATCGCCTGACAGTTTCAACCGGTCAGCCTTCTGCCCCTTCGCATGGGCTTTCTCCTCTGATTTTGCAAGTTTGACCAGGCTTTGGAGTTCGCCGTCAGAGGCCTTCCCAATGGCCATTTGAACAATAATCTGCTCGATTTCCCGTCTCGCCTCAAAAATCTGCCGCGCCTCTTCTGAACTGGGTTTGGCAACCGATGCGCCTTTGTTTGGGACGATATCGACAAGGCGTTCGTGAGACAGTTTCTGCAGCGCCTTGCGAATGACAGTGCGGCTGACCTTGAATGCCACTGACAATTTGTCTTCAAGAAGAGGCGTGCCGGGAGGAATCTTGTGGTCAATAATCGCCTGATAGAGTTCAATGTGAATCCGAAAATCAGCCGGCTGCTTTTTCGAAGTTGCCTTACGTTTTTTCTCCATGTCAGTCTGATTAACGCGTTCTGCCACAGTGTTCTACAAAAGTTTTGATAGCAAGTCCGATAACGCCGGCACCAACCACGGTGGTATCAAAGTCGAAGTTCATTAGTCAGATTCAGCACCAGCGGCAATTTCCACTTCCCGGACGAGCACGAAGAAGTCCCTTTCCCCGATACCCCGAGCAGACGCTGTATCATAGATTTGTTTGATACCCACATTGACTGGAAGAGCAATTCCGTGCTGCTGGGCGGCTGACAGGAGCAGATCCATATACGCCCGTGATGCCGCTGAAGTTGGGGGTGAGGCCAATATGGAGATAAGGGCCAGCCGTTGTCGAGGACATCACGCGCGGCGATGTCATGAAAGTCTTGCAAGACATTGGCAACGGCAGCACCAAGCTGGACGAGAAGACAAAGCGGCGAGGTTGATCCATCGTTGACGGCGCTAAAGGAACTGCCAGTCGCACGGTCGGACTTCTGGGAGCCATCTTCACTTATGCCATCGCTTGGGAGATCGTGGAGATCAACCCCTGTCGCGGCATCAAACGTTTTCCTGATCGCAAGTGCATGCGCTTCCTGAGTCTGCAAGAAATTGTCAGGTTGGGTCTCGCGTTGAAACGGGCAGCAGAAGAAGGCGAGAACCTGAAGGCAGTCTCGATCATCAAACTGCTGGCATTTACGGGTGCGCGCAAAGGCGAAATTGAGCAACTGAAATGGTTTGAGGTTGACCTCGACAAACAGTTTTTGCGCTTTGCGGATGCCAAGACTGGGCAGAAGATCATTCCGATCAATGCAGCTGCCGTCGCGATCCTAGCTGCTCAAAAATCAAAGGCAGGAAATCCATTTGTGTTTCCGTCGGAACGTTCTGAAAGATTCTTTGAAGGGGTGCCGAAAATT
>JANMEM010000418.1:0-1957 GCA_031376985.1 Hyphomicrobiales bacterium | reverse complement strand
TTTAAAGAAGCGCTGCGCATGGGTGCAGAAACATTCCACACGCTGAAGAGTGCGTTGAAGAAGGCTGGACACAATACAAACGTCGGTGATGAAGGCGGTTTTGCACCAAACCTGCCATCGGCTGAAGCTGCCCTCGATTTCGTCATGGAGTCGATTGTGAAGGCCGGATTCAAACCTGGCGTGGACATGTATCTGTCTTGATTGTGCAGCCACAGAAATCTTCAAGGGTGGAAAATACGTCTATGAAGGTGAAGGCAAGACCCGCTCAATCACAGAACAGGCTGAATACCTTGCCAAGCTCTCACGCGATTATCCGATCATTTCGATTGAAGATGGTTTGTCGGAAGATGATTGGGATGGTTGGAAGCAGGTCACGGATTTGATCGGTGCCAAGACGCAACTGGTTGGTGACGACCTGTTTGTGACCAATACCAAACGGCTGAAAAAAGGCATCACCGAGCACATTGCCAACTCGATTCTTGTGAAAGTGAACCAGATCGGTTCGCTGACAGAGACTTTGGAAGCCGTTGAGATGGCCCACAAGGCTGGCTATTCCGCTGTCATGTCGCATCGTTCCGGAGAAACAGAAGACTCAACGATTGCAGATCTCGCTGTGGCCACCAACTGCGGTCAGATCAAGACAGGCTCACTTGCCCGTTCAGACCGGTTGGCCAAATACAACCAGCTGCTGCGTATTGAAGAAGAGTTGGGCACAGCCGCCGTCTATCAGGGCAGGGCCATGCTGCGGGCTTAACTAAAGGCGGCAAGCAATCAGGCCTGACGTTCAATATTGGACGTCAGGTGTTTTTCACAAAAACCGCGCACAACATCGTCGAGCGAAGTTTTCCCAAGTGCTGTTGACATTGCCTCTTCTGCGGCGCGCAAGGGCTTGGACAAAACGTTTTTCAACTGGGCAGCCACTGGACATTCAGCATTCGGGTCCATCTTGTGCATGCGGAAAACTGTTTCGTCTTCCACTGCATCGTAGACGTCAGCAAGACTGATATTGGGCGCTGGCCTGCCCAATTCAAATCCACCTGTTCGCCCGGCGGTAGATTTCACGATCGCAGATTTTTCAAGCTCAGACATCAAGCGGCGGATGACGACAGGATTGGTATGGACGCTTTCGGCAATAGCGTTCGAGCACACTGGACCTTTTCCAGTATGGCGGGCCAACACACTGAGCGCGTGAATGGCGACGATAAAGCGGCTGCTTGACAACATGCCTCTTAAATCGGCACTTTCTTGTCCAATTGCAAGCCCCAAGGTTACGAATTGCTAACCAATCATTAACGCTGTCGGTGTCAAATGAGATTTATGAACCTGATGCGATTCCGGCGCTACGACGTCTTGGTGAGTTTGGCTTGCGTGGCTTTGCTCTCATCATTTGCATGGTATGCATATAAAGGTCCGCGCGGATATGATTACCGCAGCAGTCTGGATGTCAAAATCAGCGAATTGGCCGATGAGAACAAAAAACTGGATGGGGAAAAGCGTGCCCTCGAAAGGCGCGTTCAGCTTTTGCGTCCCGAACATGTTGACCGTGATATGCTCGAAGAATTGGCCCGAAGTGATCTCAAAATGGCCTATCCAAACGAATTGATTGTGCACGTGCAAAAATAATTCTACCAAGCGCAATAAACAGATAAACCAAAATCCAGTTAATTGTATTATTTTGCAGTGCACACAAGACTTTAGATGCTAAGTAACTCTTAAATTCAGGGAGAAACGGCATGGCAGTCAAGTCGGCCTATCTGGCACGCAAGGAAGCAAAGGCTGCAAAAGCGGCGAAATCAGCGCCTTTGAAAAACAGTGGTTTCACAGCGGAAGAAGAACTCAAAGCCTACCGCGACATGTTGCTCATCCGGCGCTTTGAAGAAAAGGCCGGCCAACTTTATGGCATGGGCCTGATTGGCGGGTTCTGTCATCTTTACATTGGTCAGGAAGCTGTTGTGGT
>JANMEM010000289.1:0-3282 GCA_031376985.1 Hyphomicrobiales bacterium | reverse complement strand
ACGTACTTCGCGCAACCGCGCCGAAAACCCTTCGCCATGGCTGGCCTGCCGTGATGCGACGGAACTCACAAACAGGCCAAACCAACGGAGGAAAACCATGACGTCTCGTAAAACGGGTCTGTTGACCCGTCGCTCGCTGCTGAAATCGACAGCTGCAACAAGTGCCGCACTTGCCACTACGGCGGGTGTGAACATGTTCAGCATCAATTCGGCTTTCGCCGATATGGCAAACCCGGCCGACGTGCTGGCAAAGATCAACGTCGGTAATACCGTCAAAAAAGAATACCGCGAACAATACAAGCTCGGCGACAATGATGAATTGTGGGATCCGAAGAAGGACTGGATCCGCACCGCTGACTGGGAAGGCATCCGCAAGGAACATGCCGGCAAAACCGTTCGTTTTGCCATTGGCGCGGCTGACCGTGAATCAGCACAGGATCAGGTGGCTCCGTTTGAAGCCTTGTCCGGCATCAAGATTGAGCTCGTCGCCATTCCCGATGACTCGATGTACGACAAGGTTGTGGCTGAATTCCTCGGCGGCAATGCCTCGTTTGATGCCATCCAGTTCTTCTCGCCCTGGCTTGGAGACTTTGGTGCCCAAGGCTTCCTGAAACCGATGGATGACTATATTGCCAAGTGGAAAGTGCCGTTTGACGATTTCTATCCGACCTACCAAGCCAACTATGGCCGTTGGGCCGACAAGGGCATTCTCGGCTTGCCATTCGACTGCGATATCCAGCAGGTGCATGTGCGTCCATCAATCCTGTCCAAAGTTCTGGGTGGTGAAGTTGATCGCGTAAAGTCAATCGCAAGCTACGACGACATGATCCGCATTGCGCCGGAACTGAACAAGGTTGAAAAAGGTGTCAACGCCATCGGCATGATGTGCGGTCGCGGTTTCTGGGCTACTTACACCTGGCAGCACATTGCAGCCCAGTATGGCCTGCAACTGTTCAACGACAAGTGGGAGCCGACCTTCAACAATGATGCTGGTGTGAAGGGCCTCGAAACCATCGTTGCACTTTCGAAGCATGCGATTGAAGGTGTGGCCGCTGCGGATTGGCCAACCAACCGTGCGGCATGGCTGGGTGGTCAGGTGGCTTGCAACATCTCGTGGCAGGACTCGGGCACACAGGCAACACGGGCTGATCAATCCAAGATCGGCAATGACGTGATGACGATCTACGAACCCCGCGTTGCCGGAGGCACCTATGCGCCGCCGAACATTGCAGGTTCCACATCGTGCATCGCAGTCACGTCACCTGAGCCAGAAGCAGCCTTCCTGATGCTGGCCTATCTCACAACGGCGTCGATCATGGCCATGAACGAAGCCAATGCCAATGGTGTGGCTCCTGGTTACCAGTCGGTTCTGAAGAACGAAAACCTGCGCAAGGTGTCACAGCCTGCGAAGGTCTGGTCGGAAGCTTTGGACTATGCCTGGTGTGCCCCACGTTTGCCGCAAGGCTTCCAGATTGACCAGGAAATCGGCTTCCTGATCAACAAGGTCGTTGTCGGTGAAATGCAGCCGAAGGCCGCACTTGATGAAGCCGCTGTGAAGGTGAAAGCCATCATGGAAAAGAACGGCTTCTACAAAGGCAAAGACCCGATGAACTATGCCGCAACAGAACCTGGTTTCTGGATGGGCAAAGGCAAGACAGCTCCATTCTGAGCCTCCTCAGAAAATACTTGGGCCGGGGGAAACTCCGGCCCTTTTTCTGATTGCAGAGAAAATAATCCTTGACAGTTTAATTCCTATTTAGTATATCACTCCTATGACTGATGCGACGATGACAATGCCAACTGCCCCCCTTCGCCGCCGCTCGCCAGCGATGCGGAAAGCCTTTCCGTATCTTCTGGTGGCCCCTGCAATGATCTATCTTTTGATGATCACGCTGTGGCCCGGCATCTATGCAGTTTACCGTTCGCTCTACATCGGCAAGTTCAAGCTGGAATGGACAGGGCTGACCAATTATCAGGAATTGGTTGTCGATAACGCCTTCTGGGTGGCGATCTGGAACACGCTGTTTCTGGGCTCGATTACGCTGGTGATTGAGGCCGTCATTGCCATGGGCCTTGCGGCACTGGTCTATCGCAGTGGCTGGGCGCGGGGCTGGCGCATTGTATTCACACTGCCGATGTTGTTCATGCCGTCTGCCGTGTCCTATCTCTGGAAGCTGCTGTTCAATGATGGCCGCGTGATTGCAGACCTGATCCGCCGTGTCGGTTTTGACTACGGCAATATTGACTGGATGGGTTCCGTGTGGAGCGCGCGTTTCGTTCTTGTGGTCGCCGATGTGTGGCAGTGGACACCGTTTCTGTTCATCATTTTTGTGGCGGGCTTGCAGGGGCAGGACAAGGAAATTGAAGAAGCGGCCCGACTTGACGGTGCATCGTGGACGCGGATTTTCTTCAATATTTCGCTGCCCCTGATGAAGCCCGTCATCGCCATTGGACTGGTGCTGCGCGGCGTTGATATTCTCAACAACATGGCGGCTGTCAACATTATCACTCAAGGCACACCGGGCGGTGCAACGGAAACCCTCAGCTATTTCATTTATCGAACAGCCTTCCGCAGTTTTGAACAGGGCTACGCTTCAGCGGCCTCTGTGTTGGTGCTGATTGCTACGATCGCGCTATCGCAGACACTGGTGCGGCGCTTCTTCAAGTCAGGAACCGAAGCATGAAAAAGCGTTTTGAAATTTCGCCATGGAGTTCGCTGGTGCTTTGGGTGTGGGCGGCAATTTGCCTGTTGCCGATCCTGTTTTTTGCGACAATTGCGCTGCGCCCCCGCAACGAAATCATCGCGCCATCGCCGATTTATTTCCCCACCATTTCGATGGAGACGTGGGCGAAGATTTTCGCGGAATGGCCGATTCTGACTTACTTCAAGAATTCCATGGTGGCGATTTCCGGCAGCGTGTTCATTTGCCTGTTGCTGGGTGTGCCTGCTGCCTATGCTTTGGCGCGTTACAAATTCAAGGGTCGAGAAGATATCGGGTTCTATATTCTTTCCACGAAAATGATGGCCCCTGCCGCTGTGGCCATTCCCATTTTCGTATTGTTCGGACAACTGAAAATGTTGGACACGGTATGGGCATTGATGCTGGTCTATGCGGCGATGAATTTGTCCATTGTGGTGTGGATTATCCGATCCTACATGATCGATATTCCGCACGAGATTGAGGACGCGGCACGGACCGACGGTGCATCGGACCTACGCATCATGTGGGAGATCATCATTCCCATGTGCCTGCCGGGGATCATTACTGCAGCGGTGATTGC
>JANMEM010000281.1:0-5152 GCA_031376985.1 Hyphomicrobiales bacterium | reverse complement strand
GACCCCACACCGTCACTGGCCGACATCGATATGACCAAGCGCATCATAGTCGCCGCCGACAAACTGAATATACTCGTCCACGATCACATCATCATCGGCCGCAAGGGCCATGTAAGTTTCAGGAATTTGCAGTTGATCTGAGTGCAGCCAGTGCTTCCGGCGTATCGGCATCCATCAACACGCCTGAGTCAACTTCGACTTCCGTCGCTTCTGATTTCAAATCACCAATCAACATTCGCGCACCCTTGTCTCCTGAAAGCGATCTGAGCCGCGCGAAATGTTCCGCCCCCCACAGTACTGGATTGCCGAACTGACCCTTGTGCGTTGGCACTACAATAGAACGATGTTCCACTGGGTTGAAGCCTGCAATCAACTTGTCGATAACAGCACCTGAAACGCGCGGCATATCCCCAAGGCACACGACAACAGCATCAGCTGTCGCGGCTGCTTCAATGCCAACTCGCAACGATGACGCCATGCCTGTCGCGTAGTCCAGATTGTGCACGGTACGAACCTTGTAATCCGTCAGCGCCGCTTCAACTTTCTCCTGCTCATGCCCTGTCACCACCACAACCTCATCAACGCCCGACGCCATAATGTTTTCGACAGTAGCAGCCAACATGGGTCGCCCGTCAAAATCCGTGAGCATTTTATTGCTCCCCATGCGTCGCCCCTCACCTGCTGCCAATACAAGGGCCACAACACGCGGCGCCGATTGCACGCCGGACTCACGAGGTGAAGGACGCGACGGAATTTCAGCAAGTAACCCTCCAACCCCCATATCCATGATGTCTTCAGAGGAGACATGAATGCCTGCCAATACGCGCTCCAGCACCCAGTCAAATCCATTGCGCTTTGGTGACCTTGCGCAGGACGGAACGCCCAGAACTGGCACACCACTGATTTGCCCCAACATCAGCAAATTGCCGGGGTCAACGGGCATGCCCAGATGTACCACCTCGCCACCAGAAGCTACAACGGCGGCGGGAATAACATCAGCACGGTCCACAATTGCCGAAGCGCCAAACACCAGAATGCAATCGCTGCCTTGCTGCTTCAATGCACTGACAGCGTCCCGTACCGCTGCTTCCTCATGCGGCACCACAAGCACGGTTTCAAGAGCAAGTTCGAAAGCTTTTAAACGTACACGCATCGCCGCTTCAGATTTTGCAATCAGCGACGCCTTGCCATTGGGTATTATCGTGATGACCAACCCGATGTGCTTCGACTGGAACTGCCGCACATGCATCAATGGCTGATCCCCGACAATCTGCAAGGCTCGTTGCAATACGTTACGCGGCGTGGCGAAGGGAATGATCTTGACCGTGGCCAGCATTTGTTTTGGCGACACCACACTGTGCGGGGGCAAGGTCGCAATTGTCAGACTTTCGTGCAAGTGGTTGATGGCATCAACCCGCACCCGATCAATAACAACAAGTCCGTGTACAGATGAATGCAAATTTGCACGCCCTGTGAAGGCCTGTTGCGCAGTGATACCCTGCCCCGTTGCGGCAACAGCCAACGAACGTGCGGCTTCGTCTTCTGGAACATCATCCACTTCCAGCCGTGCAACGACTATTTCTGAAAGGCCGGCAGCACGCAGCGCCGCAACATCAGCAGACGAAAGCACCCGGCCCTTTTTGAATCCGCCATCCTGTAACTTCACACCATGGGCGAGAATGGCACCGATAGCCTCTTCCACAGCAATCGCGCCGAATTTCATGTCAGCCGCCCAGCCGCAAACACTTCGTCATTTCCGCCATGATGGAAATTGCGATTTCTGGCGCACCCACAGCACCGATGTTCAAACCGATGGGACCGTGTATGCGCCCAATCGCGGTCTCATCAAAACCTCGTGCGATGAGCCGTTCCACGCGCGAGGCTTGCGTCTTTTTCGATCCCAATGCGCCGACATAAAAACTCTGCGAGCGCAACGTAATATCCAATGCCGGATCGTCAATTTTGGGATCATGGGTCAAAGCCAATACAGCCGTGCGCGCATCCAGATTCAAGCCCGGCAATACATCGTCCGGCCATTCAGCGCTCAACGATACATTGGGAAACCGCGCACCCGTCGCAAACGCACCTCTGGGATCAACGACCGTCACATCATAACCCGCAGCCTCCGCCATGGGGATGACACTTTGAGCAATCAGCACCGCGCCGATGATCACCAGACGCAAACGCGGGTTGTGAATGGTGATGAACACTTCGCCGTCAGGAGTTTGCTCCACGCCGGATTTATCGAAGCGGAAGGACTTATCGAGGAGAGGATCCGTCGCGGCATTTTCGCGGGTGACAATATGTTGCGAACCAGAGCTCAGGTTCGTGATCACAGCAATGGCCCGGCGTTCATCGCGGGCTGTTGTAATCTGTTTCAGAAGGTTAGAGTCCATGGTGACACCCCCTCCCCCCTTCGGGGTACTCCCCCACGCTTCGCGCGAGGGAGAAAACTAATCCTTCTCCCTCGGCGAAGCCGGGGGAGTACGGCGAAGCCGGGAGGGGGTGTGTCCACAAGCTCACACTCACCTGACCGCCTCCACCAGCACCCGGATCTTCCCTCCGCAGGCCAGCCCGACCTTCCAAGCCGTTTCGTCGGCAACGCCGAAACTCAAAACCTTGTGGCCGCCTGATGCAATCATGTCCTGTGCCTCGGTGATTACATCACCTTCAACACAGCCGCCGGAAACCGCACCTTCGAAATTGCCGTCCGCATCCACAACCAGTTGACTGCCAACCGGCTGCGGGGCTGAGCCCCAGGTTTCGATGACAGTTGCAATGGCCAGTTTGCGGCCTTCCGCCAACCACATTTGTGCGGTGTCAAGAACGTCCATATTTTTACTCCTGCCCAACCTTCATCCATTTTTTCGGATCATGCCTGCCTGATGTGGGCGCGGCAAGCGTATCCGCCAAGTCCTTCAGGCTGTCCAGCGAATGCACCGGACGGAACTCGTCCACGTAGGGCATCATGGCGCGAATGCCGCCTGCCCGCGCCTGAAAACCGTCAAAGCGCAGCAGCGGATTGAGCCAGACGATGCGTTTGGCCGAACGCCGCAAGCGCTGCATTTCATGCTCCAGTTGCGACACATCCTCGCGGTCCAGACCATCGGTCATCAGCAACACATGGGCGCCTTGCGTCAGTACTCGACGTGCCCATTTGTAATTGAACTCTTTCAGCGTGGTGCCAATGCGCGTGCCGCCAGACCAGTCTTTCACGGCGATTGAAACCTTGTCCATGGCCTCGTCCACGTCTTTCCGTTTCAACTCACGGGTGACGTTGGTCAGGCGGGTTCCAAACACGAAGACCGTGACGCGGGAGCGGTCGTTGGTCAGCGTATGGAGAAAGTGCAGGAACATGCGGGAATAGTTGGAACAGGAGCCTGAAATATCCGCCAACACCACCAGTGGCGGCTCACGCCAGCGCAATTCTTTCCGCGCCAGATCAATGGGTTGCCCACCAGACCTCAGGCTTTGTCTTAATGTGCGCCGCATGTCGATGCGCTTCCCGGAATGCGCAGCGCGAAACCGTCTTGTTTGAACTTCAAGGCGATTGACGTGCAACTGCTGCAAGGCCCGTTTCGCCTCAGTCTGTTCGGCAACGGTCATCTGGTCAAAGTCTTTGGCCCGCAACATGTCATTGGCTGAAGTGGTGTAGGTCGCTTCCACTTCGATTGCATCGGGTTTGGATGGCGACTGCACCTCATTCTGGTCAAACATGGCTTCGGCCAAACGGCGGAAGCCTGCCTTTTGTTTCTTCTCGTCCTGCTTTCGCGCAATTTGCGTGTACATCAACTGCATGAGCTGTTCGAGCATTTTGGGTTTTTTCCAGAACACATGGAACGCCTGATCAAAGAGTTCCTTGTGTTCGCGCCGCTTGATGAACACAGCATGCAGCGTCCAATAGAAGTCGTCGCGCTTTCGTAACGGTCCTGCCATTGCCGCATCGAGAGCGTCTAGTACCAGTCCCGGACCCACTGGAATCCCCGCTTCCCGCAAAACCCGCGCAAAATGCATGATGTTGTCGGCCAAATGACCAGACAGTTTGCGGTTGGAATTGGCGGGCTCAGGCAGCTGCATTACCGCCCCATCACGCGCACTTCTTCTTTCACCTGGTTGAGAATGCGCTTGGCCTCAGAGCCTTCCATCCGCGAAATATCATCCTGATATTTCAGTAACACACCAAGCGTGTCATTCACCATTTGCGGGTCAAGCGACACGCAATCCAGTTCATGCAGTGCCGTCACCCAATCCAGCGTTTCCGCAACACCGGGAGCTTTATAAATATCGCCGCCACGCAAGGCCTGTACAAAGGCCACCACTTCCTTCGCCAACGCGTCCGATGCTTTCGGCCGTTTGGCTTTGATAATGGCAACTTCCCGTGCGGCATCGGGGTATCCTACCCAATGATACAGGCAGCGCCGCTTCAGGGCGTCATGGACTTCACGGGTGCGGTTTGATGTAACAATCACGATTGGCGGTTCCTTGGCTTTGATGGTGCCAAGTTCGGGAATGGTGATCTGGAAATCCGAAAGTACTTCCAGCAGAAATGCTTCAAAGGCTTCGTCGGTGCGGTCCAGTTCATCGATGAGCAAAATCGGCGCGGCACCATCGTCCGACTCAAGCGCCTGCAACAGCGGCCGCTTGATCAGGAATTTCTCGGCGAACACATCCTGCCCCAAACGGTCCCGGTCCAATTGGCCGGACGCTTCGGCCATGCGGATTTCGATCATTTGTGCGGCGTAGTTCCATTCATAAACAGCGGAGGACACGTCAAGGCCTTCGTAACATTGCAGGCGGATCAGTTTGCGGCCAAGGCCTACTGCCAGAACCTTGGCAATCTCGGTTTTGCCAACACCCGCTTCACCTTCAAGAAACAGGGGGCGCCCCATTTTGAGGGCGAGGAACACCACAGTCGCCAAATCCCGCCCCGCGACATAGCCAGCGGATTTGAGAAGTTCGAGCGTGTCGTCGATGTTGGTCGGTAGGTTCGCGCGCATGACTATACTCATCGTTACTGTATACCGTCATTCCGGCTTTCGCCGGAATGACGGTATTGGTGAAGCAAAACAAAAACACCCGCCAACCGGAGCCAGCGGGTGCGTTTAAAGACGAACAATCTACTTCGCCGATGCCACAGCCCTGCGCGCCATCA
>JANMEM010000233.1:0-6170 GCA_031376985.1 Hyphomicrobiales bacterium | reverse complement strand
ACAGCCTGGACATTTTATCTCTCGCTTTCAGACTCGTCACAACTCCCGAGCTACGGATTTGTCGGGTTCGAGAATTATGTTTCGCTGTGGTCAAACCGACGCTGGAACATTGCCTATTCGAATTTGTTTTTCTTCAGTGTGTTTTATGTCTTGGGTTCAATCATCGTTGGCCTCTTGCTTGCCATTCTGATTGACCAGAAAGTGCGGGCCGAAAGTTTCTGGCGCACGATATTCCTCTATCCTCTCGCAGTGTCATTCGTCGTCACTGGCACAGTGTGGAGCTGGCTTTACAGCCCCAATGCGGGCATCGAGTTCATGATGAAAAGCCTGGGTTGGGAGAGTTTCAAATTTGCACTCACCACAGATCGCAAATACGCCATCTACGCTATCATCATCACCGGCATCTGGCAGTCCTCAGGTTTTGCCATGGCCTTGTTTCTGGCGGGTCTGCGATCGGTTGATCAGGACTTGATCAAGGCCGCACAGATTGATGGGGCTGGGCCGTTCAGAACCTATCGAAAAGTCATACTCCCCATCATTGCGCCCATCTTCATTGCTGTTGCCGTGGTAATGTTGCAATTTGCCATCAAGACCTATGACCTTGTGGTGGCCCTCACCGGAGGTGGACCCGGTATCGCCACATCTTTCCCTGCGCATTATGTCTATGATCTGATGTTTCAACGTGGCCAGATCGCCGAAGGATCGGCTGCCGCCATCATGATGCTGGTGGCGCTCGCAGTGGTGTTGGTTCCCTATGGATTCTATAGCGCCTGGGCTTCACGCAAGGAGTCCGGTCATGGCTGACACACTCACCTTGGACCAAAAAGAAGCCCGAAGCGCTGCGCGTCGGCATTTCAGTTCGCGATTCCTGATCTATGGTTTGCTCGGCATTTTTTCACTGATCTATTTGCTGCCGCTGTTTGTGGTGTTTTTCAATTCGTTCCGCAGCCTGCCGGAGATTGCGCAAAACGGGCTTATTGCTTTCCCAAAAAGTTTCACATTAGACGCGTGGATCGCCGCTTGGGGAAGCTATTGCGTCAATGGCCGATGTGAGGGCATGGCACAGAATTTCTGGAATTCGGTCTATTTGACAATTCCGGCGACGCTGATCTCGACATTGCTGGGTGCGTTGAATGGCTACATTCTTTCCAAGTGGCGGTTCAAAGGTTCTGAACTGATTTTTACGTTCATGTTGTTTGGTGTGTTCATGCCGGGTCAGATTGCGTTGATGCCATGGGCTTATATTTTGGGAACAACGGGGCTTAACAAAACCATTTGGGGTTTGGTGCTGGTGCATGTGGTGCAGGGCATTTCATTCACAACGCTGTTCTGCCGGAATTTCTATGTCAACATTCCTGATGATTTGATCAAGGCCGCCCGTATTGATGGCGCCGGGTTCTGGCGGATTTTCTACAAGATCATCCTGCCGCTCTCGCCGCCTATCCTGATTGTAACGGTGATCTGGCAGTTCACCGGCATCTGGAACGAGTTCCTCTATGGTGTGGTTTTGACCACTGGCAAGAACCAACCTGTGACCGCAGCTATCGTGGCTTTTGCGAGCAATGGCCAGAACGTTCGTGAATATGACGTCATGAGTGCGGGTGTTCTCATCGGTGCCTTGCCGCCGTTGCTGGTGTATTTCTTTGGGGGTAAATATTTCGTGCGTGGATTGACGCAAGGGGCAATCAAATAATGGCTGAGTTGACAATCAAGGACGTCCGCAAAAGTTTTGGTGCTGTCGAAGTTCTAAAAGGTATCAACCTTGATGTGCGAACAGGTGAGTTCATCGCACTCGTCGGGCCATCGGGTTGTGGCAAATCCACATTACTGGCCATCATTGCAGGATTGGAAAAGGCCTCATCAGGCACAATTTCAATCGGGCGCCGTGTGGTCAGCAATGTGGCCCCCAAGGACCGGGACATTGCCATGGTGTTCCAGTCCTATGCCCTGTATCCGACAATGACGGTTCGCGAGAACATGATGTTCGGCATGGAGGCTCGTGGCGTGCCTGTTGAACTTCGCGAGGCGGCGTTGAAGCGTGTGTCGTCCCTTCTACAAATCGATCAGTTGCTCAAACGAAAACCCGGGCAACTTTCCGGAGGGCAGCGTCAGCGTGTGGCCATGGGTAGGGCTTTGGTGCGCGATCCCAAGTTGTTCCTGTTTGACGAACCCTTGTCCAACCTTGATGCAAAATTGCGCGTTGAGATGCGGGCAGAAATCAAGAAGCTGCATCAGCAAATCGGCAAGACCACCGTATATGTGACCCACGACCAGGTTGAAGCGATGACGCTGTCTTCGCGTATTGCCGTTTTGAACAAAGGTGAATTGCAACAGTTCGACGAGCCGCAAACGATCTATGATCACCCCGCCAATATGTTTGTGGCGGGCTTCATGGGTTCACCTGCAATGAACTTTCTGAAAGGACGGCTGAAGGGCAAGGGAACCACACAACAGATTGTGCTCGCAGAAGGCTCCGCTGATGAGACGACCTTGAAACTGTCACGTGGAGTGGCAGCTGTTGATGGCACTGGTGTCATCGTTGGCATCAGGCCTGAGCATTTCACGCAAGCCCTGCCGAAAGCCGCCAATATCATCAATGCCATCGTCACCTTGGTGGAGCCCACAGGTTCAGAAACCCATGTTGCTGCACGTTTTGGTGCGACCGAAGTAACAGCAAAATTCTTCCCGAAACAGGCCCCGAAGTTGGGAGAGGCCGTGAAGCTTGCTGTTGATATGGATAGGGTCTGCCTGTTTGATGCCGAAACTGAAACGGCTTTGGCATGAGCGCTGCGTTTGCACATTATCCCAGTTTGAAAGGGGCTGTGTTTCTGGTTTCAGGCGGGGCAACCGGTATCGGGGCTGAGGTGGTACGCGCCGCCCATGGGCAAGGTGCCAATGTTGCCTTCCTCGATATTCAAGACAACGAAGGCGTTGAGTTGGCGAAGTTACTTCCGGGCGCGCTTTTTCTACACTGCGACCTCACTAAGCCAGCGGAGATTACAAAGGCCGTAGCCGAGATCAAAAGCATTCTTGGACCCATCCGCGTGCTCGTGAACAATGCGGCGAATGATGACCGCAAGTTGCCGACAGAAATTGATGCGGATTATTGGGACTGGTCGATGAGTGTCAACTTGCGGCACCAGTTCCTGTTGGCCAAAGAAGTGTTGCCGCACATGCAGGAATTGGGTGGAGGTTCAATCATCAACTTCTCCTCCATCGCTTGGCGGTTCGGGGCAGACACCATGACGGCTTATGTCACTGCCAAATCGGCAGTTGGCGGATTGACGCGGGCGCTGTCCCGCAATTTTGGAGTCCACAACATTCGCGTCAACACCATCGAACCCGGTGCCGTGATCACCGAGAAGCAACGGCGGATGTGGTATCCAACACAGGACAAGGTGGATGCCATGGTCAATATGCAGCGCATAAAGCGGATACTGAATCCCGATGAAGTCGCGCGGGCTGTGCTGTTTCTGGCGTCGGAAGACAGCCGCATGATTACTGGTCAAACCCTTGTTGTCGATGCAGGCATGTCATGAAACTCGATGTTGGATTGAACCCCTATGGCTTGACCTATCATTTGGGCTTGCAGGGCAAAGGCACGCCGCGGGCCAATCCGAATGGCAAAGGCCTTGAAGGCTTTATCGCCATTGCCACGGAACTGAAAGCCAAGGTGCTGGAAATATTTGATCCGTGGTTGGCCGAATTATCGGATCAGCACTTGCTAGACCTGAAACTGCGTCTCGCTGATCTTGGCATGACGCCGGTGATCAGTGCTGGGCTCAACATGATGGGACCGATTGAGAGCGCGCTTCGTTCAGCGCGATTGCTGGATGCGAAAGTTATCCGTCTGGGTTTGTCACCCGTGCTTGAGGGAAGTCGAAATGCGTGGGGCATAAAGTGGTTCGAGCTTCAACATGCGATCCGCGAGGGGCTTTCGAAATACTCCCCCATGGCTGAGGCCGAAGGACGGGTTCTCGCCATCGAAAACCATCAGGACTTTGGCAGCGAGGAGCTGGCGGATTTCTGCGGTGAATTCGGCCCGGCCATGGGCATCACGCTTGATACGGGAAACACCTTCCCTGTGGGTGAAGCCCCCATGGATTTTGTAAAGCGCGTAGCACCACTGGTGCGGCATGTGCATTTCAAGGACTATCGCGTGCAGTTTACCGATGAAGGCTACAGGCTGGTGCGCTGTGCCATTGGTGATGGCGCTGTGCCACTGAAAGACATGTTGGCTGAGTTGGGCAAATACCATGATCACATGAATGCGGTTCTGGAGCCGGGTGCGCTGGAAGCACGGCATATCCGGTTTCTGAATGCTGCCTGGTGGAAGGGTTATCGCCCCATGGACGCCAAGGCCTTTGCCGCAGCACTTGCAGCGGCCCGCATCAACCGCCTGCCCGACGACGCTGACACTCACACACCGTGGGAGCGGAATGCTGACCACGAACTTGTGGACTATGAACTCGCCATGATCCGCCGCAGTGCGGAGAACATGCGTGCCCTTGGATTGATGACTTGAGAGGATGACATGACAAAAGAACTGAGCGGAAAAATTGCATTCGTCACAGGCTCGGGCCGCGGCCTTGGCAACACCATGGCCATGCGGCTTGCAGAACTTGGAGCTCATGTGGCGGTACATGACCTGTCCATGACGGACACTGCGAAATATGGAGAGTCATCCAATCTCAGTGATGTGGTGAAGGCTATTGAGGCGCACGGCGTTAAAAGCGTCGGCGTAACGGGTAACATCGGAGACAAGGATGCCGTTGCCCGCATGAAGGCCGAGATCGAAAGCAAACTTGGCGAAGTTGAAATTCTCGTCAACTGCGCAGGCGGCGACATTGGTGCCACGGGCAACAAGCCGAAGCCCAACAACGCCCTCGACATTTCATTTGAAGACATCAAGGTTCTCACCGACAATAATCTGATCGGCACCATGCTGGTGTGTCAGGCCTTTGTGCCACCCATGGTGAGGCGCGGTGCGGGTTCAGTGATCAACATTGCATCGGCTGCGGCACATATGGGCTGCTCGCCGGAAGTCGTCTATTCAACCCTGAAGGCCGCTGTTGTTCACTACACACGTTGCCTTGCCAAGGAACTTTACCACGAGGGTGTGCGTATCAATGCGGTGAGTCCCGGCCCTTCAAAAACCGCCCGTTTCCAGGCCACGCGGGTGGTTGATCCTGAACGGATGAAGTCCGACAAGAAATCGTTCGACCGCTATGCCGAACCTTCAGAAATCGCTGACGCCGTAGCCTTCCTTGCGGGGCCACGATCAAAGTTCATCAATGGGCAGGTGATACGCGTAGATGGTGGATTGACGCTGTTTCCGGGCTGAAAAATTGGCGGAGGGAAGAAACTGAACGCGCCTGCGTATTTCATTTGAAGGGAAGTTCTCTCTGCCAGTCATACTCACGCAAATCCTTGGCAAAGGCTGTAGCGATTTGTGAGCGTGAACAGTTCGCTACGGATACCAAAGATATTTCACGTACGATCTCGGGTTCAACGACCGGTTTGTGGCAAACACCAGCTTGAATAGCTGAATATTCCGCAATGAAGCAAACACCCATGCCTGCGGCAACCATAGCTAAAATCCAATCTTCGCGCTCGCTTCTGTAGGCGCTCTCAATGTCGAACCCCAGGCTTTTGCAAAGTTGATCAATGTAATTTCCATACTCGCAGTTGATACGCTCCAAATAGATTTCATTTTGGACATCCCGGACCCTTAGGGTATTGCGATATTCAAATGGATGACCGGACGCGAAAGCAAGACCAAATCGCTCGGTGTAGACAATGTCTGCCTTTAGTCTCTGATCAAAGGGCTCTGGCTGCGCCATCAAAGCTATATCCAACTTGTGCTCCAACAGAAGTTCCCTCATCCGATCTGCCGCGCCATCGATCACGGTCACTTGTACGCCAGGATGGTGCGCCTGAAACCCATTCAGAAAACCTGCAAATCGCAAAGGGCCGATGGTGCACATTACTCCAAGTGTCAGTGAAGCATTTCCAAGCGATAGAAAGTTTTTTGCAGCCCTTTTCACGGTTTCTGACCGATTGAAAACTTCGTCGAGGTGGGTGCGCATGAGACATCCAAATTCGGTCAAATGCACATGGCCCTTGTCGCGATGGAACAGAGAACCCCCAAGCTCTGCCTCCAGTTTTTG
>JANMEM010000173.1:0-5462 GCA_031376985.1 Hyphomicrobiales bacterium | reverse complement strand
GGCATGCCGCAGTGTTCACCCGTGTTGCTGGAACCTGTGATGGCGATTTCCATTCACGTGCCAAACGAAGCGACGGCGCGGGCAAACCAGATCGTGACGGGGCATCGCGGGCAGCTTTTGGGCTTTGATGCGCGCGAGGGCTGGCCCGGTTGGGACACGGTGATGGCGCATATGCCGGAGTCCGAACTTGCGTCTCTCATCATCGAAATCCGTTCGGCGACAGCAGGTGTTGGCACGTTTGAAATGAGCTTTGATCATCTGGCTGAACTCACGGGTCGCGCCGCAGATCTGGTGTTGGCGCAAGGCAAGGCGCAGGCGGCCTGATGCGATAACCATCTGTTAACCATAGCTCCCACCAATCTTGAGAGAGGTGGGGGTTTTTTGTTGGTCACTTCACTTCGTAACCCGGCATTAAGCATGGTCACGTCACATGGAATTCCATATGGAGTGTGTGAATGCGTAGGATCACGGGCTGGCGTTTTTTGGTCTATATCGCAGTGCCTTTGGTTCTGGCGTCGCTTGGCGCGATCAACCTTTCTTATGATTTGCTGCTGCGCGTTGAAACGGGAACAAATGCAGCGGAATATGATCGCAACACGGCAGTGCTTACAGGCGCTGTAACGTCACTTGAAGCTGACCTTACCCGTCTGGTTGCCGAGAATGCGACGTGGCCTGAGGCTGTTGCCAATTCAGTTGGGACACTGAACCGCAGTTGGTTTGAGCACACCTGGGCCAGCAAGCTCAGTCTTGGGGTATCTTACGATACCGTCGCCGTGCTTGATGCTGCAAGCGGTGCAGTATTGATTGGGCAATCCACGGATAAATCCGAAGTGGTGACAAGAGCACTTCTGGGTGAGGGTGGTTTTCCTTCTTTCAAAGACATGCTGGATATTGGAAATGCGAGAAGAGGGGTTGTGTCCGGTTATCTGGATACGAGCAACGGTCCCGTTGTTCTGGCAATGGCACCGCTGAATGTATCAGATGGGAACGGGCGTATTCTTTACATGTCCCGCAGCTTGAAAAGCGGATGGTTGAAAGCGGTCGAGAACAGGCTGCTGGTGGAAAACCTCGCGGTTGCCCGCACGCAGTCTGGAAACCAGCCTCATCTCAATTTGAAGTCACCGGATGGTCAGGTGGCTTTTGCACTGACGTGGAACAACCGTTTGATTGGCAGCATGATTACAGAGTCGGCTTGGACCAAGGCGAGCGCTGTGCTTGGTTTTCTGGTTCTGGTGATGACGGGGATTGGCTATGTGTGCTGGACACTGGTGCAGCAGCTTGTGGACGACGAAGCGCGGGCTCAACACAAGGCTTTGCATGACCTGTTGACTGGCCTGCCGAACCGCCATGCATTGATGAACTCAATGCAAGTGCTCGAGAACAAAAAACAGCCCTATGCGCTGGCCTTTGCTGACCTTGACGGCTTCAAAGAGGTGAATGACAGTTATGGCCATGAGTTGGGCGATCGGCTGATATTCATGATCGCAAAGGGAATCCGCGAACTGGCTGATACCGCAGTTTTGTGTTCAAGACTGGGTGGTGATGAATTCGTCCTGCTGTTTGCGGGTGATCAAGCGGGAGAGCAGGCAAAAGCGTTCGCAGCCAATTTAATTGCCATGCTGAAGCATCCATTTGACATGGAGGGGCGGTTGGCGTCCGTCGGGGCGAGTATTGGCATAGCCGAAAGTGACATCGATGTTGACGCGTCAGAAATGCTCCGCAGGTCCGACATTGCAATGTACAAGGCGAAGGGCAACGGCAAAAATTGTTTCTGTGTGTTTGACAAGTCGTTTGATCTTGAACGTATGGAAAACCTGTCGATTGCTGCCGAGTTGAAATCCATTCTTGCGTCGCGCAACCTCGATATCATGTTCCAGCCGGTTGTGAATGCGCGGACTGGCACCATTACGGGTGTTGAGGCCTTGGCCCGCTGGCCATCAACATCGCCGCGTAAAGTGTCTGCCGACAGGTTTGTAGGTATCGCCGAGAATTCCGGCCTGATTGACAGTTTGGGCGAACTCATTCTCGAAAAGGCCTGTGTGGCCGCAGCAGATTGGCCGGGCATTCGACTGGCCGTGAATATTTCTGCGATTCAACTGAATAATCCTGCCTTTGTTCGCAATTCGCTCGAGATGTTGCAACGCCATGGCATTGAGCCCAACCGGGTTGAATTTGAAATCACCGAAACCTCATTGATCCACGATACGGACCGCGCAAAGCTGGTGTTCAAGACATTGCAGCAGGCCGGAGTAAAAGTGGCCCTTGATGACTTCGGTACGGGTTTTTCAAGTATTGGCTATTTGCGCAAGTTTGAGTTTGACCGGATCAAAATTGACAAGTCGATTGTGAACAAGGTTTTGTCGAGTGCTTCAGAGTTGGCCATTGTGCAGGGAACGTTGCTGGTGGCACGTGGTCTCTCTGCCGATGTGACAGCAGAAGGAATTGAAAGTGCCGAAGAGGCAAGTGTTCTGCGGCTTGCGGGGTGCACGGAATTCCAAGGTTATTATTATCACAAACCGATGACGGCAAGTGATGTGACTGAAACTTTGCGGAGGCTTGGCTCTGCTCCAGCCCCGCGTTCGGTTCTGGTTGCCTGATACAATTGTGACAATCACGGCCTTGCTGTAAGGCCCTGTTGCCACTTATGAAAGCTGGATGACACTTGAACTTTTCATCGGTTTGTTCGTCTTTGCGGGGATTGCGGCTTTTACGCCCGGTCCAAACAATGCATTGCTGATGGCATCCGGCATGAACTTCGGCTTTCGCCGCAGTGTGCCGTTGATTTTCGGTGTGGCGCTCGGGTTTCCCTTGATGATCGGGTTGATCGGGCTTGGTTTGGGTAAGGTCTTTGAGACCTATCCGGGCCTCTATCAGATTCTCAAATATGCAGGTGCTGCATACATGCTGTTTCTGGCCTGGAAAATTGCCACTGCGAATGCTTCAACGTCTGATGTGAAGGAAGCAAAGCCTTTGAGTTTTATCCAGATGTGCCTGTTCCAGTGGGTCAACCCCAAGGGCTGGGTGATGGCGGTGACGGCACTGAGCGCTTACACACTGTCGCAGAATTATTATGCAGGGGTCGCCACTGTCGTTGGCACCTTTGTATTCATGGGCATCACCAGTGCTTTGACGTGGGCGGCTTTTGGTGCGGCGCTGAAAAATGTGATGACTGATCCCCGCTATTTCCGTGTGATCAATGTGACATTGGCGCTGTTGCTGGTGGTGTCGCTGGTGCCGATGTTGCGGCATTGACGGAATAACAGTTGAAAGATTCCGGCTTTCGCCGGAATGACGGATTATTAGGGAGAGAAAGTTTCATTCTGCTGTCACCAAGCACTTCCGCTCAATTCCGGTTTTCGAAAGATATGTGCCTTTGGTTTCGTTGAATGACACGTATTTCTTCTTGCAGTAGTCAGTCCATTCGGGTGTGCCGGGCTTTGGTTTGGCAGTGGCTCTTGCGACCTGCTCAGGTGCGGGATTGGGTTCAGGTGTGACCACGGGAGCGGATGGTTTGGGTGCTGAGACCTGCTTGGGTTTTGCTGGTTTTTTCACTTTGGGAGTTGGCTGCACTTCCGATGTGAAGCGTGTCATGCAGGATTTTTCAGCATTGTCATAGCGGTGCTGCCATTGCGGTTCCTGCTTTTTGATTTGATCCGCAAAGTCGCGTGCATAAGCCGCGCAATAGTCGCCGACTGTGGCCTGTGCCTGTGAAGTCATTATGAGTGTTGCGCCAATCAGCGTTATCAGCCGCATGGGTTTCTCCTGCTTTGGGTAGAGGATGAAACCTGATTGTGGCTTGAGATTGCCCTCAATATGGCAAGTCGAAGTAGTCCTGCGCTGTGATGGCGTAAATGTCCACTGGCCCCATGCGGCCATTTCCCAAGGCATAATTTTCATGGCTGGTGACGAGGGCCATGCCAATGCGGCGGGCCAATTTGGCTGACGCCACATTGGCGACCATCACCTTGCTCCACACCCGGGTGGCGTTCAGGTGCTCTATCGCAGTTGCCAGAAGTGCATGACCAATTTCGGTTCCCATGCCCATGGACCACATGGCGGGGTGCACGCCCCAGCCCACTTCGTGGCTGCCGTCGCCATGGGAAATGATAAAGCCTTCGCCGACAACGTCAGTCGAAAACTTCTCTTCTGCTGCAAGATGGAACACATGGCGGCGGCTGTCATTTTGCGCGGCTATTTGCCGACGCACAAAATCCTTCACCATGGCACCATCACGCAGGCGGTAAGCAATGTGTTTGTGATAGCGGGGTTGCGTCATGAAGGCTGACAACTCTTCCACATCTGAACGCACGATTTCGCGCAGAACGAGATGCGGCGTTTCCAGGGCTGTCATGGATTTCAAGGTGGTCATTGTGACAACCTAACGGCTTCCTGCCGCTACGGGAAGTGAAGAATGCAAGTTGAGGATAACGCCAAAAGGTTGGCCCTGCAGGTGGCGTTCCGTGCAGGGCCGTTGCAGCATCGTCAGCCGCTTTTTCCTTCCAATAGGTCCATGCTCTGGCAAGCCAGAACATTCAAAACGTTAGATATGTCACATCAAAACTGTGTGTGCAGGTGGCGTCATTATCATAGACCTCTCTCGCTGCTTGTATGTTCAAAAAGGTATTCCTGTTAAGCGGGCAGTTCAAATCACAATCAAGGTCAGCATCTCTGTTGCAAGATTAATGTCGCGGGGGATTGCAGTGCGATGAGTCTTAGATTAGAACTATTCTAAACTGAACAGTGGAGATTTAAATGAATAAAATGGATGTCGCACCCCTCGGAAAATGCCCTGTGATGCATAGCCCGACAAATCTTGGAGTGCGTTCCAACCGCGACTGGTGGCCGAACCAGTTGAACCTGAAAATGCTGCATCAGAATTCGGCGCTGTCCACACCAATGGGTGAATCATTCGACTATGCCAAGGCCTTCAATGCGCTTGATCTGGAAGCGTTGAAAAAAGACCTTCATGCGTTAATGACGGATTCGCAGGATTGGTGGCCCGCTGACTATGGTCATTATGGACCACTGTTCATTCGCATGGCGTGGCACAGTGCAGGCACCTATCGCACGGGCGATGGCCGTGGCGGTGCGTCTTCCGGCACTCAGCGTTTTGCGCCATTGAACAGCTGGCCTGACAACGTCAACCTCGACAAGGCGCGGCGTTTGCTGTGGCCGATCAAGCAGAAATATGGCAACGCAATTTCATGGTCTGACTTGATGGTGCTTACGGGCAATGTTGCGCTCGACTCGATGGGGTTCAAGACTTTTGGTTTCGGCGGTGGCCGTGCTGATGTGTTGGAGCCCGAGGAAGATATTTATTGGGGTGCAGAAACCACTTGGCTTGATGACAAGCGATACACGGGTGACCGTGAGCTGGAGAACCCTTTGGCCGCCGTGCAGATGGGTTTGATCTATGTGAATCCTGAAGGACCAAACGGCAATCCTGATCCATTGAAGTCAGC
>JANMEM010000164.1:0-1831 GCA_031376985.1 Hyphomicrobiales bacterium | reverse complement strand
CATCATGTCATCGGCGCTGTATTGGGTCTGGGCGGGGCTGTTGTCATCATCACCAAGGGCGGAGCAATTGGCCTCTCTGATGGCCTCAAATCCGGCCACCTCTATGCGCTGGCCTGTGCCTTCATCTGGTCCGGCTATTCGGTGTTGTCCCGCCGCTTCGGCGAAGTGCCAACCGATGTTGTGGCAGGCTTCTGCCTGATCACGGCAGTGGTCGCAGGCGCGTTGCATTTGGCCACAGAACCCACCGTCTGGCCCGCAACATCAACGCAATGGTTCGCCATTCTCGTCCTCGGATTGCTGCCGCTGGGAATTGCCTTCTACACATGGGATTATGGCGTGAAGAAGGGTGACATTATGGTACTGGGGGCTGCAAGCTATGCCGCACCCCTGCTGTCAACACTGGTGCTTCTGGCCGCAGGCTTCGCCACTTACCACTGGACCATCGCCTTGGCCTGCCTGTTGATCACGCTTGGTGCAGTGATCGCAGCAAAGGACATGATTTTTCGCAGGGCCTGATCAGCTGAAATTATTCTTCCGTGTACGGAGTTCTGCAAACACCTCCGCATCCGTCGCATTTTGCATGTCCAAAGTCGCACGTATCTCCGGTGAAGCACAGCGGAAATAGGGATTGGTTTTCAACTCTTCACCAATCGTCGTCGGACACGTCATCTTGCCTGCGGCACGCAAATTCTTCACTTCCGTCGCCCGCATTTGCAAGGCCCGGTTTTCCGGCTCCATCGCCAGCGCAAACTTTGCGTTTGCTTCGGTATATTCATGTCCACAGTAGACTGACGTAACGGGGTGAATGTCGCGGAACTGGTTCACCGAATGGTGCATCTGCTCCAGCGTGCCCTCAAGTACTCGTCCACAACCCATGGCGAAAATATTGTCAGCAGCAAAGAGCAGATAGTCATTTTCAAAATGATAGGTGACCTGCCCCAGCGTGTGGCCAGGACAATCGTAAACCCGGACTTTGCGTTGTGCGAGGTCAAACACCTCGCCGCCCTTTACGGTCTTGCCGATACCAGGGATACGATCCTTCTCCGCTTCAGGCCCGATGATGCGGCAACCGAAATGCTCTTTCAGTTCAAGGTTGCCCTCCACATGGTCGATGTGGTGATGCGTGGTCAGGATATGCGTCAGCTGCCATCCCCGTTTTTTCAGGTTGTCGGCGATTGCACCTGCGTGTGGCGCATCGATGGAAATTGTGGTGCCGGTGACTGTGTCGTGCACAAGCACGCCATAATTGTCGTCGCGGCAAATGAATTGGTGAACATCAAGGTGGGACATGGCGACGTCCTTACACGAAATTACAAAATTTATCATCTGTGCATCATGGCCGCAGGACAGACATGACGAAGGCTGTGGGACAAGCTAAGCTCTCCCCATGGATGTCGTCGATTTCAGGGATTTTTATACCACGCAAACAGGTCGCATGGCTGCACGGATGTTGAACAGGCAACTCTCTACGCTCACAACAGCCAAAACCGCCCAGACTGTGATGGGCCTCGGTTACGCCTTGCCCTATCTTCCGGAACAGCCAGACGTGTTGTCGCTGTCATT
The DNA here is from genome assembly GCA_031376985.1 of Hyphomicrobiales bacterium. GTDB lineage: Bacteria > Pseudomonadota > Alphaproteobacteria > Rhizobiales > Aestuariivirgaceae > Aestuariivirga. Next base: position 268 of record JANMEM010000164.1, on the reverse strand, counting down.
CATGCTGGCACGGCAAGGCGTCATCCATTGGCCGGATGGCGAAAGCAATCGTTCCGCCCTCGTCGATGAGCTGGATCTGCCGCTGCTCGAAAGCACGGTTGACCTCGCGCTCGTGGTGCACGGCCTTGAACATGCCGAGACGCCTTTGGAAACCTTGCAGGAAGTCTGGCGTGTCATGGCACCGCAAGGTCGCCTCATCCTTGTCGTGCCAAATCGCCGGGGCCTCTGGGCGGCATCGGAATCAACCCCCTTCGGCTTTGGCCAACCC
>JANMEM010000137.1:0-1723 GCA_031376985.1 Hyphomicrobiales bacterium | reverse complement strand
CAAAAACTTTGACCGCACAAGGCTGGCCACGGTGGCACAGGAAGCAGGCGATATGCTGCAACTGAGCGAAGGCATGCAGACCGTGCTGGATTTGGTGGCTGATCAACTGTCACCACGCTTGCGCGAGACCGCTTATGCGATTGCAGTCGAAGTGGCAGCCATTGATTTGGTGGTTGGGAAAGAGGAACTACGCTTCCTTGCGATTTTGCGTGATGCGCTGGACCTGGACAAATTGGTGACGGCGGCGATTGAACGTTCGGCGATTGCAAGGTTTCAGGGGGCGTGAGGGAACTACGCAAACACCCTTGCCTTGATCGCCGGCAACCGCGCCGCGAACAACACACTGCGTGCAAAGAAAAACACACTCAGCGCCGCCCATAAGCCGTGATTGCCGTAACGGGGTTCCAGCATGTACCATGCCGTCATGTAGGCAATCAGTGACAGTACCATCATGTTGCGCATGTCGCGCGTCGCCATGGCCCCGGTGAAAATGCCATCGTAAAGAAAGCACGCGGCACCGAGGAGTGGCGTTATGGCGGCCCAGACCAGATACTGGTTTGCGAAATTGCGCACCTCGGTGTTGACCGTCATGATGATGATGAACTGCGCCCCGAACAGCCAGATCAACAGCGATGCCAAGGCACCAAAGGCCATCACCCATCCGGTTGAAAGCGTAATTGCCTTCGCATAACGCGGGCGGTCTTTCGCACCAATGGCCTGACCCACCAGGGCTTCTGCCGCATAGGCAAAACCGTCGATCATGTAGGCTGCAATTTCGAACATGTGCAGCAGCACCGCATTGGCCGCAACTGCCGTGTCGCCATTGCGGGCACCCCTTGAGGTGAACCACGCAAATGCAAACAGCAAGCACACAGTGCGGATCATCATGTCGGCATTGGCGGTGATGAGGGATGTGATTTTTGAACGGTCCAGCACACTGGCGCGATCAAACGGTTGTTTCAACTCCCGCAAGCGCCACAACACCATCAAAAGCCCAACGGCGACTGCGGCATATTCCGCGATCAAAACCGCAAGGCCGACCCCAGCGATTCCAAAATTGAAGTGCAACACGAACAACGCACTCAACGCCATGTTGGTGACATTGAGGGCGAGTTGTGTGACGAAGGCCACCTTGGTGCGGCCTTGCCCGATGAACCAGCCGAGTATAGTGAAGTTCGCAAGTGCGGCAGGTGCCGCCCAGATGCGATAACTGAAATAGGTCGAAGCCGCACCCTGCACATCAGGCGAGCCACCCATGAGCGAGATCGACAGAGGCTTCAAAATTGGCGACAATACGATCAGCGAAATACCGACAACCATTGCAATCAGCAGGCTGCGCCAGACAATCGCACCAACTTCCTTTGCGTCAACTGCACCTGTGGCTTGCGCTGACAACCCGCTGGTGGACAGGCGCAAAAAACCAAATCCCCAAAACAGGAACGAAAAGATCAATGACCCTACAGCTACACCCCCAATGAGATGCGCCTCCGGCAATTGCCCGACGACTGCGGTATTCACCACGCCAATCAAAGGCTCTGTCACATTCGACAGCATGATGGGAATGGCAATGCGCAGGAAAGTGGTGTGGTTCACGGGTTGTTGGATAAGAGCAGTCATGTCTCCCGTTGCGCGTTTGTTCTGAAAGCGTCAAGCTCCACCTCCACATGGTTGATTTGCACCACAAGATTGGCGACTGGTTCGCAAGCAAAGGCTGGGCACCACG
>JANMEM010000414.1:0-2025 GCA_031376985.1 Hyphomicrobiales bacterium | reverse complement strand
CGCACCGACTTGTCAGCCACAATGTCGTCAGCGCGGTAGATTTCGCGGGCGATGGTTTTTACTTTTTCGAGAAGTGGCATGGTTTCGTCATAGAGGGGCTTGAACTGGGCCGCATCCTTGTCGGCCAGCATGGCAACGTGTGTGGCGAGATCCTCGATGCCCGCACCACCATGGGCCCAGTGCGTGCATTTGAAGGCTTCAACGCCCTGCTCTATGCAATATGCTCTGACGGCGTCAATTTCAGCGTCGGTATCGGCAATGAAGTGGTTGACGGCCACGGCAATCGGCACGCCAAACTTCTTGATGTTCTCGATGTGGCGGCCAAGGTTGGCAAGACCCTTCTTCAGGGCTTCGACATTTTCGGTCTTGAGGTTTTCCTTGGCCACACCGCCGTGCATTTTGAGCGCACGAACAGTTGCGACGATGACGGCGACGGCAGGCTCAAGCCCGGCCTTGCGGCACTTGATGTCGAAAAATTTTTCAGCACCCAAATCAGCGCCGAAACCTGCTTCCGTCACCACATAGTCAGTGAGTTTCAGCGCTGTCTTCGTCGCCATCACGGAATTGCAGCCATGGGCAATATTGGCGAAGGGGCCGCCATGCACGAAGGCCGGATTGTTTTCCAAGGTCTGCACCAGGTTCGGCATCAGCGCGTCTTTCAGCAGCACCACCATGGCACCCGGTGCCTTGATGTCCTTGGCAAGAACCGGCGTCTTGTCCTTCTTGTAGGCGACAACAATCTGGCCGATGCGGCGTTCAAGATCTGCAATCGAATTGGCCAAACAGAGAATAGCCATGATTTCGGACGCCACCGTAATGTCAAAACCCGCCTCGCGCGGATAGCCATTGGCAACACCGCCAAGGGAACACACCACTTCTCGAAGCGCACGGTCGTTCATGTCCATGACGCGACGCCAGACCACGCGCCTTGTGTCGATCTGGAGTTCATTGCCCCAGTAAATATGATTGTCGATCATCGCCGACAGAAGATTATGCGCCGAGGTAATGGCGTGGAAATCGCCGGTAAAATGCAGGTTGATGTCTTCCATCGGAACGATTTGCGCATAGCCGCCGCCAGCCGCACCACCCTTCATGCCAAAGCAGGGGCCGAGCGACGGTTCGCGAAGCGCCACCATGGCCTTCTTGCCGATGCGGTTCAGACCATCGCCCAAACCCACTGTTGTCGTGGTCTTGCCCTCGCCTGCAGGTGTGGGGTTGATGGCTGTCACAAGGATCAGCTTGCCGTTCTTTTTCGACGCCTGCTTGTCGATATAGCTCAGCTGGATCTTCGCCTTGGTGTGGCCGTAGGGAATGAGGTCTTCCGCCGGAATGCCCAGCTTCGCGCCAATCTCCATGATCGGCTTCATTTTGGCTTCGCGGGCAATTTCAATGTCGGACTTTACGGTCATGGCGTTCCCTGTCGTTTTTGTGCTGAATGTCGCTGTGATAACATGACGCAGTCATAGCACAGGAGAATTATCGCCACAGCAAGGATGATTCACGACACGGGAGAATGTGTCAGAAAATTTCACGCGACGGCGCGATAGATCGTAATGCCACCCCAGACCATCAGCAATATGCCCGTGAACTGGCTGAGGCGGTTACCTGCGGGCATGAACTTCTCGACGGCGACATAAAGAGCGAGCCCCACAATCCAGTGCAGTTCCATGACGCCGCCATAGAACAACAAGCCCATCAACACCCAACAACAACCGAGGCAATAGAGCCCGTGTGAAAGGCCCATGCGCACTGCGCCGACGTTTCCCACTTTCCAGTTGCTACCGAGATACATCAGCGGTGATTGGCATTTGCGCAGGCACGCAGCTTTGAGCGGCGAGAACTGATAGAGGCCCGCCGCGACGAGCAGGACGCCGCCCAAAACACCACTGGTCATCGCCATCATCATCGACAGCGCGATTACGTCACGAAATAACAATTGCAACGCGACGGCGATCACTGAAAAGCCCGTCCACACCAGCGCATAGCCTGCAACGAAAAGACCAAGCGGTGCGGTATTGGTCCGTT
>JANMEM010000088.1:0-3022 GCA_031376985.1 Hyphomicrobiales bacterium | reverse complement strand
TAAAATTGCGGATCATGATTCTAAGGGTTCCCGTCCTGAAATGTGGGCCAGCCTATGCCCGCCAATTGTGACCAGACTTTGCCCGCCAGACGGAGATGCGCTGTTGGCGCACCCCCGCTGCTGTTCATGGCTTATGTCAGGTTAAGCCAACGAGTGTTTTGAGTTCCGTGGCAGAAGCCGTGCAGGCCGCCTCGTCCTTGGCGTCACGGGCCACAACAGCCTTGTCCATAAGCTCTTTGGCCTTGGTGCCTGCGGCCTCATCCAGCTTTATGGTTTTCATCACCTCTTCGATTTTGGTAATGTCACCAGCGCAATCGGCAAAAGCGGGCGCCGCCAGCAAGGTTGAAGCAAAAGCGGCTGCAATAATAGTCATCTTCATGGATATTCTCCTTGTTAGAATGTCAGAAACTGACGCCATCCACATTGAGTTTTGCCAAGGACCAATCGCCCCCGGTATCAGCTTCCATGAATGCACCGCATCAAGCGCGGCGCAGGTGAAATATGACCTGCGAATGCCGCGACGAGGGGGCGAGAATGTGATGAATTGGGGCAAGTGCTTGACAGATTGTCGCGTGTGAATTTTTATGCTTTAATATTGTCATCGGGGGCGTGACGCGAGGAGAAGCGATCATGTCAATCAGTGTCATCGGTGCAGGCGTTGGCCGCACAGGAACGAACTCTCTCAGGCTTGCGCTGAACCAGCTTGGCCTTGGTCCTTGCCACCACATGGACGAAGTCATTCACAACATGCCCGTGCAGGTACCCCTGTGGGCCATTGCAGCCAAGGGACATCCTGACTGGACAGCGATTTTCGAAGGCTATGGCAGTGCCGTTGATTGGCCAACAGCGTCATTCTATCACGAGCTGCATAAACAGTATCCCACCGCCAAATTTGTGCTGACACAACGCAGCACCGAAAGTTGGTACGCCAGCTTCTCTGAAACAATCTACAAGCTTCTCGCCATGAAGGACGAATTGCCAACCCACATGCAAGACTGGCTGGCCATGGGCCTCGCTGTTCTGGCCAAGGCCGGCTTTGCCAGCGGCATGGATGAAGCGGGCCTCAAGGCCGCCTTCAACACCCACAACGAAGCCGTCAAGGCAGCAATTCCAGCCAAGCAGTTGCTGGTATATGAAGTTAGCCAAGGCTGGGAGCCGCTGTGCGCCTTTCTCGGTAAACCGGTTCCGTCCGAAGCATTTCCACGGTCAAATGACCGGACAGCATTTTGGGAAAACCTGAAACCGCCTGACTGACATGCCCCCTGATTTCATGGGAATTGACCAAACTGCGGCCATAAGATAGAGAAGTTGATATGCGTCAACTGCTGCCATGTCTGCTCCTTCTTAGCTGCCCCTGAGGGCCGCCCGGGCGACGCCTTGGCTCTCTGGGGATTTTCACCTAAGAGCCAACACAGCAGAGAGTTCAAAACATCATGATGATTGCCCCCCGCGAGAAATACCGCGCCTATCCACCCGTTGCCTTGGCCGACCGCACTTGGCCGAACAAGTCCATCACCCACGCTCCCATCTGGTGCAGTGTGGATTTGCGTGATGGCAACCAGTCCCTGATAGAGCCCATGGGCCACGAGCGCAAATTGCGCATGTGGAACTCACTGGTAAAAATGGGCTTCAAGGAAATCGAGATCGGTTTCCCCTCGGCGTCGCAAACGGATTTTGATTTCTGCCGTTTCCTCATCGACACCAACAAGATTCCTGATGATGTGACGGTGCAAGTGCTGGTGCAGTGCCGTGAGGAATTGATCACCCGCACCTTTGAAGGCATTCGAGGTGCAAAATCCGCCATCGTGCATTTCTACAATTCCACCAGCGAACTCCAGCGCCGGGTGGTGTTCAAATCCGACCGTGCGGGCATCAAGCAGATTGCCGTCAACGGTGCACGTCTGATCAAGTCACTGGCCGAACAGAGCGGCATGGAAGACGCCATTCGCTTTCAATATTCGCCTGAGAGTTTCACCGGCACGGAAATGGAATACGCCGTGGAAATCTGTGAAGCGGTGATGGATGAAATTCGCCCCACGCCGGAAAAGCCGCTGATCCTCAACTTGCCTGCCACGGTCGAAATGTCGACGCCGAATATCCACGCCGATCAGATTGAATGGTTCTGCCGCAGCATCAAGAACCGTGACAGCCTCATCATCTCGCTGCACCCGCACAATGACCGCGGCAGTGCCGTCGCCGCAACTGAACTCGCCGTGATGGCAGGTGCCGACCGGGTTGAAGGCACCCTCTTCGGCAATGGTGAGCGCACGGGCAATGTAGACTTGATCACGCTGGCCATGAACCTGTTCACCCAAGGCGTGGACCCGAAGCTCGATGTGTCGAACATCAACGACTTGATCCGCATGGCTGAATACTGCACGCAATTGCCTGTGCATCCGCGCCACCCCTATGCGGGTGAACTGGTGTTCACAGCGTTCTCAGGCTCGCATCAGGACGCCATCAACAAGGGCTTCAAGGCCATGAAGGCCTCGAACACGCCGTTGTGGGAAGTGCCGTATCTGCCGATTGACCCGATGGATCTGGGGCGCAGCTATGAGGCCGTTGTGCGTATCAATTCGCAAAGTGGCAAGGGCGGCATTGCCTATATCATGGAGACGGAACATGGCATCGAATTGCCGCGCCGCCTGCAAATTGAATTCTCGAAGGTGGTGCAATTGATCGCAGATGGCGAAGGTGTTGAACTCGAAGCATCACGCCTGTGGAGCGCGTTCCAGAGCGAATATCTCGACACCAATGGGCGCTATGGCTTTATCGAACACAAGGCAGCGTCAGACCACGGCCAACAACCGATCACCGCCAAGATCACGGTCGACGGTGACATCAAAACCATCAAGGGCCAGGGCAACGGTCCCATCGACGGCTTCTGTGATGCACTCCGCAGGGAAACCGGCCTCGCCTTCGACGTGGTCGACTATCGCGAACACACCATGAGCCACGGCGCCAATGCTAGTGCCGTGGCCTACATGGAATTGCGCCTGCCGGATGGCGGAACGATTTTTGG
>JANMEM010000060.1:0-1995 GCA_031376985.1 Hyphomicrobiales bacterium | reverse complement strand
GATTGTGGCGTCGTTCCTGATCAAGGATTTGCTGGTGCCGTGGCAGGAAGGTGAACGCTGGTTCTGGGACACGCTGGTGGACGCTGACATTGGCAACAATTCTGCGGGCTGGCAGTGGGTGGCGGGCTGCGGGGCCGATGCGGCACCCTATTATCGCGTCTTCAATCCCGTGCTGCAAGGCGAGAAGTTTGACCCGCACGGCACATATGTGCGGCGCTGGGTGCCGGAACTCGCAAATGTACCAGATGCATTCCTGCACAAGCCCTGGGAGATGCCATTGCCTCCGAAAGCATATCCCGCCCGCATCATTGACCATGGCAAGGCCCGCGACCGCGCGTTATCTGCGTTCAAACGTATCAAGAAGGAAACAACTGCATGAAAATCATCGCCATCAGTGGTGCGTTGCGCAAGGCTTCAACCAACACGGGCCTGTGTCGTGCCTTGGGTGAGGTTGCAGCTGAAGGTGTTTCGGTCGAAGTGGCAACGCTCCACGGCATTCCGCTTTATGACGGTGATGCTGAAGCGGCAGACGGGAAGCCTGATGCGGTCAAAGCCCTTGATGCGAAAATTCGCAGCGCCGATGGCATTATCATTTCAACGCCAGAATATAATTTCTCTATTCCCGGCGTTTTAAAGAACGCCACGGATTGGCTGTCACGGGGTGGCTCACCCTTCAAATGGCGACGTGTTGGTGTTTTGGGTGCTGCTGATGGGCCCTTGGGCACCGGGCGTTCGCAATATCATTTGCGACAGAACCTGCAGGGCATGGAAGCCATTGTCATGCCGAAGCCGGAGTTTTTTGCAGGCCACAACAGCCAGAAATTTGATGCGAACGGCCATCTTATCGAGGAAGACTCACGCAAACGCCTCAAGAGCTGGCTTGAGAGTTATGTGGCGTTTTTGACCGCAAAAATTTAACCTTCTTTCAGCTTTGCCCAGGTGTTGTTGCTGGCCAGCATTTGCTGGAGATAAGCCATGTTCGCCGCCACCTGATCGGGCGGCAAGTCTTCGCTGGCAATCTGTTTTGCTTCATCAAAGCGGCCCTGCAAGCCCACAACCAATGCCAGATTCTGGCGAATGCGCGGCGTGGATTTGGCTTTAGGATGGGCAGCGGCTTTGCGCAATATGGCTTCAGCTTCAGGCAACTTGCCTTGCAAGGAATATGACATGGCGAGGTTGTTCATAATGCTCACGTCATCAGGCGCAATGGCGAGAGCGGCCTGATATTTTTCGCGGGCTTCGGCGTGTTTGGTTTGCTGGTCGAGAGAGGCCCCCAACACCGACAATGATTGTGCGTCACGCGGATTTAATTCTACTGCGCGTGTCAAGGTGTTGGTTGCGCCTTCAGCATCACCCGCTGACAACAATGCGCGTCCGAGTTGGGACTGGGCTTGCGCGTCACCCAACGTTTGGGACGCCGTGCTTCGCAACACATCAATTTGTGTGGTTTTCTGGCCAAGCTGGTCGAGACTCGTGGCATAGGCAATGGCCACATTCACCTGCGTCGGGTCAGATTTCCATTGCTTGCTCAGGGCTTCCGTTTTCTTGAATGACGGGCCGACGGTTGTTGTCGAAGCTGTATTCAGAGGATCAGCATCAAGGCTTGCAGATTTGTTCTGGCAACCGCCAAGCAAAAGCGCTGCTGTCACCGCGGTGACAACGCCAAACTTACGCGCAACATTTTTCATCTGAATGCCGACCATGCCGAACTCCAACCCCGCCAGGACCTAGAATGGGCGATCAGTTCTCAATAAATGCTTAACCATACGTGTTAAGAATTGGAAAACTGATTTGGAGACGACACCGTGATCGATGCTGCTGAAATTTTGCTGCCCACCAGGACCAAAAATGCCGTGCCACTCCGGGTGATAGCGGCGGCGGACTGGGCAGTGGCCAAGGCGGGCATGGACAAGACCGTGCAGAATTGGGCAACGGCACAAGGCTTTGAGGCTTCGCCGTTGTCACTGCTGCAGGTTATTGCAAAAGATGGCGGAC
>JANMEM010000049.1:0-2470 GCA_031376985.1 Hyphomicrobiales bacterium | reverse complement strand
ATACTGGCGTTGGGCCTTCCATGGCGTCAGGCAACCAGGTGTGCAGCAGGAATTGCGCAGACTTGCCCATGGCTCCCATGAACAGCAACAGGCAAAGCACCGTCAATGTGTCAGGGTTCCATGAGAGGAAATGCAGCGTCTTGCCCACAGCCTCAGGCGCGGCGCGGAAAATCGCATCGAATTCCACCGAGCCAAATACAAGGAAGCAGCCGAAAATGCCGAGGGCATAACCAAAGTCCCCCACGCGGTTGACCACAAAGGCCTTGATTGCCGCGGCGTTGGCCGAGTCTTTCTTGAACCAGAAACCAATGAGCAGATAGGACGCGAGGCCCACACCTTCCCAACCGAAAAACATCTGGATGAGGTTATCCGACGTCACCAACATCAACATGGCGAAGGTGAACAGTGAGAGATAGGCGAAGAAACGCGGCTGATGTTCGTCGTGGCTCATGTAGCCGAGCGAATAGACATGCACGAGGGCAGAGACGGTGTTGACGACGACGAGCATGACGGAGGTCAGCGTGTCGATGCGGAAGGCCCAGTTGGCGGTGAGTGCGCCGGATGAAATCCACTTCATCACTTCGATTTTCTGGTCATGGCCTTCATGCAGGAAGCCCACGAAATTCACCCAGGAAAGAATGGCGGAGATGATGAGGAAACCTGTGGTGAGATACATCGGCCATTTCGGGCCGTGATAATGATGGTCATCGTGGCCGTGATCGTCGTGGGCCGCGTGGGCGTGGTCATGGGCGCCATAAACTTGCGCGTCATGGCCGAAGCCCTTGAACAGCGCCGTGCCGAACAGGCCTGCGATGATGGCACCGATGAGGGGCAGGAAAACAATTGCGTGATACATTATGCGTCTCAGCCCTTCATCATGTTGATGTCGTCAACTTCGATGGAGTTGCGGTTGCGGAAATAGGTAACGAGAATGGCAAGGCCAATGGCGGCTTCACCCGCGGCCACGGTAAGCACGAGGAGTGCGAAGACCTGGCCGACGAGGTCGTGCAGATAGCTCGAGAAGGCCACAAGGTTGATGTTCACGGCGAGCAACATCAGTTCAATCGACATCATGATGACGATGACGTTCTTGCGGTTCAGAAAAATGCCGAAAATGCCGATGGTGAAAAGCACGGCAGCGACAGCGAGGTAATGTCCGAGACCGATCATTTTACGTCTTCCTCATGCTGAGGTGCGAGCCCTTGCGAGCCTCGAAGCATTGGTTGTCATATCGCTCTGGCCCCACCGATGCTTCGAGGCCGCATGAAGAATGCGGCACCTCAGCATGAGGGTTGTGTGTGTCAATGAGGAGTTGCGAGAGAAAACGTGTCATCCTTCAATCCCCTCACCCGATGCGACTTTGCGAATATCCATTGCCATTGCCGGAGTGCGTGACACCTGCACAGTCACGTTCTGACGTTTCACGCCTTCCTTGTGGCGCAGGGTCAGCACGATGGCACCGATCATGGCCACCAGCAGGATGAGACCTGCCGCTTCGAAGAAGTAGATGTATTTGGTGTAGAGTACCTGGCCCAGGGCTTCGGTGTTGGTGATGTTGGTTGGTGTGGCGGTTACAGTTTTCAGCGCTTCGGGGGCCATGTTCCAGGTGCCGAGCACCAGCAGCAGTTCAGCCAGAAGAATAAGCCCGATGATGCCGCCGATGGGCAGATATTGCGCCATGCCCTCGCGCAGTTTCACAAAGTCCACATCAAGCATCATGACGACAAACAAGAACAACACCGCGACGGCACCGACGTAGACCACCACCAAAATCATGGCGAGGAATTCGGCCCCCAGCAGAATGAACAAACCCGCTGCATTGAAAAAGCACAGGATGAGGAACAGCACGGAATGTACAGGGTTCCGCGACAGCACGACCATCATGGCCGAGGCCACGGCCAGCGCCGAAAACAGGTAGAAGAATATGCTTGCAGCCATGGCGGCGGCTCCTCAGCGATAGGGTGAATCGAGCGCAATGTTGCGCGCGATTTCACGTTCCCAGCGGTCGCCGTTGTCCAACAGTTTTTCCTTGTTGAACATCAGCTCCTCGCGGGTTTCAGTGACAAATTCAAAATTCGGGCCTTCGACAATGGCATCCACCGGGCAAGCTTCCTGACAGAAGCCGCAGTAGATGCACTTGGTCATGTCGATGTCGTAACGCGTGGTGCGGCGGGTGCCGTCATTGCGGCGGGGACCCGCTTCAATGGTGATGGCTTGCGCCGGGCAAATGGCTTCGCAGAGCTTGCAGGCAATGCAGCGTTCTTCGCCATTGGGGTAACGGCGCAGCGCATGTTCACCACGGAAGCGTGGGCTGAGCTGGCCTTTTTCGTGCGGGTAATTCAGCGTGGCTTTCGGTGCCACGAGATATTTCAAGGCCAGCCAAGTGGCGGACATGAATTCCTTCAGGAACAGCGAGCGGGCAGCGAGGGAGAGGCTCATTTCGGCAACCATCCAAATGTAACGAGAACGC
>JANMEM010000024.1:0-2947 GCA_031376985.1 Hyphomicrobiales bacterium | reverse complement strand
GCGACGCCGTGGCCATGGCACAGGTTTACGTCGACACCCGCGAAGGCGCACTGGCCGAAGCCGGCGATCTCATTCAGGCTGAAGCCGAGGGCAAGTTCAAATTCGCCAATGTGCAGGGCGATCTCTTCGACTTGGCTCAAGGGCGCAACCGGGGTCGCCAGAATGGCCGCGACATCACCCTGTTCAAATCCTGCGGAACAGCGCTGGAAGATTTGGCGGCGGCGGTCATGGTGCATTTGCGCACTCAGGCGTAAAGCGCTAACAGCCCGCACATGAAAAATCCCATTTGCCTCGCCCTTGATACACCTGATGTGGACCGCGCCATCGCACTGGCCCGCGCCATGAAAAACCATGTCGGCTATCTGAAAATCGGCATGGAATTTTTTTACGCCAATGGCGCACCCGCATATGAAGCCGTGGCCCGCGAAGGGCTGCCGATATTTCTCGATTTGAAGCTGTATGACATTCCAAACACGGTGGAACAGGGTTTACGCTCACTGATGCAACTCTCGCCCGCCCCTGCCATCATCAACGTCCATGCACAGGGCGGATTGGCCATGATGCAGGCAGCGCGGAAAGCGGTGCCAGCCTCAACAAAACTGATTGCCGTCACCATCCTCACCAGCCTGTCTCACGATGATTGCATCGCCACAGGCCACGACCCGGAATTGGGCACGGCTGATCTCGCCATGGTTCTGGCACAGCTTACCCATGAGGCCGGATTGGACGGCGTGGTGTGCAGCCCGCATGATCTTGAATTGATCCGCTCTGTTCTGCCACGTGAATTCCTGACCGTCGTACCGGGCATCCGGCCGGCAGGTGCCGAGGCACAAGATCAAAAACGCATCGCCACACCAAAATCCGCCGTCGATGCAGGTGCCGACATTCTGGTGATTGGTCGTGCCATTACAGGCGCTGCTGATCCCGTCGCGGCAGCACAGGCCATACTGCAATCGCTGTCATGACCACCCTCGTCAAAATCTGCGGCCTCTCCACGCCCGACACCATGGAAGCAGCCCTCAAACAATCGGCGGATTTTGTCGGCCTCGTCTTCTTCGCAAAGAGCCCCCGCAATGTCACGCTGCGGCAAGCGGCAAACCTTGCCACACAGGCCAAGGGCAGGGCCAAAGTCGTAACACTTGTTGTTGATGCCGATGATACATTGCTCGATGCCATTGCAACCGACGTGCAGCCAGACCTCATTCAGGCACATGGCAAGGAAACGCCGGAGCGTCTGGCGGTGATGAAAAAGCGCACGGGCATACCCGTTTACAAGGCCCTGCGCGTGGCGACTGTGGAGCACGTCAAACAGGCGTCCCTCTACACCACCAGCCCCTTCATTCTCTACGACGCGCTGCCGCCTGAAGGTTCAACGCTTCCCGGCGGCAATGGCCTGGCTTTTGACTGGAACATTCTGGAAAACGCCAAAACCCCCTTTATGCTGGCGGGCGGCCTGACACCGGACAACGTGGCAGACGCCATCACGAAAACCCACGCCGCCATGGTCGACGTATCATCCGGCGTAGAATCCAGCCCCGGCGTCAAAGATGCGGGGCTTGTCGCAAAATTCATTGAGGCGGCGAAGTCTGCCCGCTAGAGGTATTACATGAACACTCCTTTGCCCCCCAATTCCTTCCGCACCGGCCCCGATGAAAAGGGCATGTTCGGCATTTACGGTGGCCGCTTCGTTGCCGAAACCCTGATGCCGCTCATCCTTGAACTGGAACAGGCCTACAAGGATGCCAAAGCCGATCCGTCATTCCAGGCCGAACTCGACAGCTTTCTTGAGCACTACGTAGGCCGCCCCTCGCCCTTGTATTTCGCCGAACGCCTGACCGAACATTTCGGCGGTGCGAAAATCTACATGAAGCGCGACGAACTCAATCACACGGGTGCCCACAAGATCAACAATGTCATGGGCCAAATCCTGTTGGCCCGCCGCATGGGCAAGAAACGCATCATCGCTGAAACAGGGGCAGGCCAACATGGTGTCGCCACAGCAACAGCCTGCGCACGTTTCGGTTTGGAATGCGTGGTCTATATGGGCGAGGTTGATATCGAACGGCAAAAACCAAACGTCTTCCGCATGAAACTGCTGGGGGCCACGGTGGTTCCCGCGAAGTCCGGCTCGCGCACCTTGAAGGATGCGCTGAACGAAGCCCTGCGTGACTGGGTCGCCAATGTCGAAGACACCTTCTACTGCATCGGCACTGTGGCTGGCCCGCACCCCTATCCCGAAATGGTTCGGGATTTCCAATCCGTCATCGGCAAGGAAACCAAAGTGCAGATGATGAAGGCCGAGGGGCGCTTGCCTGACTCGCTCATTGCCGCCATCGGCGGCGGCTCCAACGCCATGGGGTTGTTCCACCCGTTTCTGGACGACAAGGACGTGCGCATCATCGGCGTTGAAGCCGCAGGCCATGGCCTCAAAACCAAAACAGGCCATGCCGCATCAATCACCGGCGGCAAGCCCGGCGTGTTGCACGGCAACCGCACCTATCTGTTGATGGATGATGATGGCCAGATCATTGAGGGACACTCGATTTCAGCAGGCCTCGACTATCCCGGCATCGGCCCCGAACACGCCTGGCTGCATGACATGAAACGCGTTGAATATGTTTCAGCCACCGACAAGGAAGCGCTCACGGCATTTCAGCTCTGCTGTAAACTCGAAGGCATCATCCCCGCACTGGAACCATCCCACGCGCTGGCCCACGTGACGAAGATCGCACCAAAGCTGCCGAAGGACCACCTCATGGTCATGAACATGTGCGGCCGCGGCGACAAGGATATTTTCACCGTGGCTGATATTCTCGGAGTGAAGCTGTGAGCACACGTATCGACCAACGCTTCGCTGAATTGAAGAAACAAGGCCGCGCCGCTCTCGTCACCTTCATCACAGCGGGTGACCCTGACTATGACACGTCCCTCAAAATCATCGAGGGAC
>JANMEM010000407.1:0-6124 GCA_031376985.1 Hyphomicrobiales bacterium | reverse complement strand
CCTTTGATAACATGGCGCGAAACCACGATTTTATCCGCAGCGTTTCGCCAATCCGTACGCATCCCGTTTGTATGTCCTGCAGTGTCCGTGAGCCCATGAACGGCAAGCCATTGCTTGCAAAGTTCATCCGCATTCGCAGGCACAACAGTCCTGTCAGCTGCACCATGCCAGATTGTAACAGTGGGCCATGGTCCGGCATGGTCAGAAGCCCGACGGACACGGTCGCCCAGTGCCTTGGTCGACGCAGTTGTAGGCTGATGCATGGCGCCAAAAGCTGATGCCACGTCAGTTGCGGCAGCATAGGGTAAGCCTGCAATGATTGATCCCGAAACGAATACCTCAGGATAGGCCGCCAGCATGGCACAGGCCATTGCCCCACCAGCAGACAATCCCGTGACATAAACGGCGGACGAGTTCCCCGCCATAAACTGGATCATGCTGTGAATGGACTGGCATTCCCCGCCTTCGCGGGCAATATCATCAGGCAGAAACCAGTTGAAACAGCCATTGGCATTGTTTTGGGGCGCCTGCTGGGGACACAATAGCCGAAAGCCATACCGATCCGCCAAATCGCGCCATCCCACATGGGTTGCGTAACCTTCAGCAGTCTGTGTGCAGCCATGCAACACAACTACCAAAGGCGATTCCGCCGGGGCACTTACGGGAACGTAGCTGAGCATCCGCAACTGTCCTGGATTTTGACCGAATGCATGGGTCTCCGTCAACCATCCCGAATGAGCAGCAGGACCACGTGGAGCGCGACCGAAACCATGATCCGCGCAATTGAATTGCTTTTTGTAATTTTGCAGGTTTTCCAGGGTCAGTTTGAGAGAGGCCATAGAGTTTTCCTTTAAAGGGAGCATCACTGTAACACCTGAAACCCAAAATTGTTGCACTGCAACATTTTTATTATTATGTCTGTTTCTGGGCGTTGCCTTTCGCCCCGTAAATCCGCTGTCGAAAACTGCCGGCCAGCCCCGCAATATCAAATCCCATGGCACGATTCGTCGCATCGTCAGGAAAGCATGCCGACGTCTCATCCATCAAAGCCTGTAATTTTAAAGGTACAGGGCGTCCTGTCACGTTAAGCGCCCGCACAGCAACGGGCGCCAGACTTGCCAGACACTGCTCAAGCAGCACCGTTGACCGCTCATATTTTTGCCAAGCCAGAAATACGGGAGAAGCCACATCATCCTGCCCAAAGCCGCCGGATTCGGAACCGGGCAACAGCGTGGGCATCGCCAACATGCGCATTTCCTCTTCATAGCCAACAATGGCCATGGGAAGGCACCCAAGGTAGCTTTCACCCTCCTCGTAACCCAGATAGGGAGGCAGCAGCGACACGGCTCCGTCCTGCAATTTCGCCGCAATGCGTCCCGTCAACACCGCAAGATTGGCGTGGGCGCAGACCAGACCATCAAGGGCAGCGGCGGCCTGCATGTTATGATAGCCTCCGGTACTGACCACAGGCTCACGCCCCAATTGTTGGCCGGGCGGAAACACCACAGGATTATCTGTCACCGCCCCCAGCGATTGCCGTGCAACTTCTTCCGCCATTTCCAGTGCGCGATGCGCCTGCCCCAATATACGCGGAAGAATGCGGATGCTGACAGGTGTTTGATAAGGACGCCGCGGTTCATGCCCGCCCTGCATCAGGTCACGCAAGTGCCGAAGTGCCCAAGCATCATGCGGGTTGTTCCAACAACCTTCCAGCTCTTCCGCAAAATGCCCGTGCGGGGCGTTGAAAGCTTCAGCCGCTAATGCGAACACCTCCAACGCCACTTGCAAACGGTGCTCTGTGGCAAGTGCCGCATCCGCAATCAAAGCAGATGCCGCAGGCGATCCGTTCACCAACGCCAACATATCCTTTTCGGCCAGCGGCCAGTTTGTCGAAGCCTCGAGAAACAGATGGGACAACGACAATATTTCGCCAGCTCCACCCTGCCCTCGTGCTGGCACATAAGGCATCGACGGACCGACAAGCATATCCGCCACAGCTTGTGCAACGCCAGGCGATACGGCGCCGTGGCCCTCAATAAAATTTGCGAGCCGCGCAAACACAATCCCACGCACCACCCGGTCTGGCAACGCTTCCCCCCACGACGCCGCACGGTGGTGTGTTGGAAGCTGGGATTGGGCTTTTCGACCCGCTGCATCCAACCGCAACTTGGCCCGTCCGCCATAACCTGTGTTTACTCCATAAATGGATATATCGGGGTTCTCGATCAAGCGCATGAAAGCTTCACGGGCCGATGCAATTGCTGTCTTGGCAACCTCGTTCAGTTCAACGTTCTCATGCCCCCAAGCCACGCGCCGGAAGTTTTCCAACGTGAAATCGCTGCGAGTGCCAAGTATGACTGTCATGATGTGCCGATGCTCTTTTGAACTAATAAGTAGATAGAGCGAACATATCCCCCATGCTTCCAAAGTCCATCCACAAGAACTTACAGCCCTGGTTAGACGACGGTATGTTCGCTATTGCCACTCACACTCTGAATAACCCCTTGATCAGCTTTGTCTCGTGCTGGGGAAATACGGACGCAATCGACGCCCCGGCCCCGTGTTGCACCAATATTGACGACAGCACATCGCGGAAGTCCGTGGTCACTGCAAGGTCCATTCCTTCGTCAAGCTGCTCTGTGGCAAGGCCTGGCCAGTGTCCAAAGCTCTGTCCGCCATTCACCTGATCGCCCATCACCATCATCAAGCCGCCGTGGCCATGATCAGTGCCACCACTTTCATTGGCTTTCACGCGCCGTCCAAACTCGCTCATCACCACAATGGTCGTGGGCCGGCCTATTGCGTCAAGGTGGTCGTGAAATGCCAACAAGCTCGATGCCATTGTTGCCGCAAGCGGCGCAAATTGTGAGGCCTGATTGTCATGCATGTCCCAGCCGTCTAGATCAGCCGTCGCCAGGTGAATGTCCGAATTGACCCGCATCATCTCCGCCAGAAAACGCAGCTTGTTGCCAAAATCATGATCGGGATATGCAATGCCTTTAGGCAAGTCTTTCAACGTCGGTTGCCGGTTGGTGTCGCGCTCCAATTTTCCAGCCAAAAATCCGGTCGCTTCAATCGCCTGCTTGCTGGCACGGTCGAGGCTTGAATCGCCGGCATGCATGTGCATCAGCGCTTCACGAAAATTGGCAGAAGGCATCCAATCCACATCCCACACATCACTGATAGGCAGAGCTGTTTCGCACAGAGATAGCGACTGCGGCATGGCACCACCGAGACACAAGGTTGAACCCGGGGCAGTTTTACCAAGGCCTGTCACCAGACGTGTCAACCATCCGTCACGCGGCAAACTGAAAGCATCCGTGCTCACACCACGCTCCATCAAATCCATCGCCTGAAAATGACTGCGCGTTGCATTGTTGAGTCCCGCTGCCGGGATCAGCGCCAGTTGCTTTTTTGTCCAAAGTTGATGCAGGGGCTTTGCGGCAGGGTTCAACAACAATTCCGTACCACCCGCAACACTACCAAGCGAAAGACCCCGATCATCGCCTGTGGGCTTCACGCGTAATTCCAGCGGGCGCGACGAAACATAGGCCTTGTCATCTACGGGGGCCAACAGGTTAAGCACATCCATGCCACCACGCAAAAACACAACGACAAGCGAGCGGTCCACGGGTGCATTTGCACGTGCCCAATTCACACTGAATTGTGGAAGTGTTGCGGCAGCGACAGAAGACAGGAATTGACGACGGTTGAACAACATGATTACACCGTTTGATATGAGGGAGAGGCGGAAAGAACCGTCAGCGCTTGCGCCGTGGTCCAGCGTTCATTCTCGACAAAGCTGATGCGCCGCTCAGTCTCGCCATATTCTTTGGCAAGCAATTCAGCACTAGAGACCGCATGGCGATCATCAAGTCCCATGGCTTTTGCCCAATGCTGTGCGAAACCCGGAATGTTCGCCCAATCTTTGTCCGGCTCTCGCGCCATGATACGTGTCCAGATATCGCCCATTCCGCGCCAGCGCCTCACCAACAGCCCAGGAGATTGCCAATATGCGGTCGCCAAAGGATGCCCCGCAGGAGACGGCCAGCCATAAAGACTTTGGCCCATGCCATTCAACATCCACACATTTTCCTGCGACGGAGGCAACACCACACCTGCGCTGCGCTGCAACGAGGCAAACAGAAACAAGGGGCGTTGCAAACGTGCATCCGCCATCGCAAATTCCGGCGACAACAAAATATGTTCCATGACCCGCGCCAGTTGATCTTTCGCTCCGGCGCTGTCAGCGAATATTTGCGCTGCGGACTTCACCAAGTCGGCAGGCGGTGCATCGGCCACAAAGCGCCGACACAACCGCCAACACACATAATGCGCTGTGGCCGGATGAAACGCCACCAGATCCAATACCTTGCGCCCATCCGCCATTGGGGCCGTATGCGGATCAAACTCTACCCCCAACACCCGCTTTTGATAGGGGTCATGCCATTGCTCGGTGTAGGTGAATTCACCCGTCTTCGGCAGCGCCACTCCATCGCTGACATATTGCCCGCCACCATATGTCCAGCCCGTGAAAGCTCGCGCCGCTTCATAAACATCCTGATCGATATAGCCCTGCGGTTTGCCTTCCAGCGCACCTGGCACTTCACGCCAACGGTCAAAGGTTGCATTCAGATAGGCGGGCGCGCCAAGGGTATGCAGCTCCAGCAATTCGCGCGCATAATTTTCATTTGCAGGTGAAGCCTTGCTGGATGCATTGTTGAGATATGCCAACATGGCTGTCGACGTTGCCACGGCTTCCAGCATCTCGCGGAAATTTCCAAAGGCATGAATTCGCAGAACATCCTGATCATAGGTCGGCAGCGCCACAGCAACATCTTCGACTGCATCGCGGTTGACCGCGAAGTGATCCCGCCAGAAATCCGTCACCGTTTCGCGCAATTGTGCATCGGAGAGGGTGGCCCGCAATACTGTTGCTGCCAAAAGCTCGCTGGCGGGTCGAATACGCTCTTCCCAAGCCATTTTGGTATCCCAGTCCACCAAATGCCAAAGTTCATTGAGCGGCTTTCTGAGCAGTATGAAAGCACGATCTTCTTTTCTGGCGACATAGCCATCGCCAGCTTCATATTGAATCGGCAGAACTGCTTTGGCAATCGCCGCCGATACAGCAGGACTATCACCAGTCGGCATCTGCAATTGGGCCGCAACCCATCCGGCCCATCCGTCTTTGCCCAAGCGTTCACGGTCCGCAGAACCCGCACGAATTCCTGCCCGCGCCACCAAGTTCACGTCACTGGAAACAGCCATATAAATTCCCCCTTCGACTCAACAGCATAGCTGAGAAATGGGAACGCTATTTTTTGAATGAGGCAATAATCAGGTTCGGGAGTGTGAATTCTGTCAAACAAAAAGGCGAGCCTTGCGACCCGCCCTTAAAATTCATTCTGCAATCAGCTTAAGCTGCAACAGCCTCAGCATCGGCGGCCTTGCCTTGCTTTGGACCTGAGTCCTTGCCCTTTTCATTGACGTCACGATCAACGAATTCAATGACGGCAACCGGCGCATTGTCACCCATGCGGAAACCGGCTTTCATGATGCGGATATAGCCACCATGCCGATCCTTGTAGCGGGCTGCAAGCACGTCGAACAGCTTCTTCACCTGATCCAGATCCTTGATTTGGGAAATGGCTTGGCGACGGGCATGCAGATCACCCTTCTTTGCCAGCGTGATCAGCTTTTCAACGATCGGACGCAGGTCCTTCGCCTTGGGCAGGGTTGTCACAATCTGTTCGTGCTTGATGAGCGAAGCCGACATGTTTGCGAACATCGACTTGCGATGGGCCGATGAACGGTTCAGGCGGCGTCCGCGAAATCCATGATGCATGATAGTTCTCCTAACTCAATCTCAGTAATGTGACTCGAGCTTTTTTGCGAGCTCGTCAATGTTTTCAGGCGGCCAGTTCGGCACTTCCATGCCAAGGTGCAAGCCCATCTGTGCCAGCACTTCCTTGATCTCGTTCAAGGACTTGCGGCCAAAGTTCGGCGTACGCAGCATTTCGGCTTCGGTCTTCTGGATCAGATCGCCAATGTAAACGATATTGTCGTTCTTGAGACAATTTGCAGAACGCACCGACAATTCCAGCTCGTCCACTTTCTTCAGAAG